>CAYLTU010000077.1:0-21168 GCA_964386465.1 uncultured Rhodospirillaceae bacterium | reverse complement strand
AACTGTTACCCATGTCGCCGGTACAAACTGTTACCCATCTTCCCGGTCGGGCCGGCGCGGGCGATGGAAAGTTCGATGTCGCGGTCGATCGTGCCTGTCAGTACGGGATGGAGCAGGACTTCCGCGCCCATCGCGGTCAACTGGCGCGTCGTTTCGGGAAACCAGATATCGTAACAGATCGACAAGCCGAAACGGCCGACGTCGGGCACGTCGAAGACGATGACTTCGTCCCCGCCCGCGACACCCGCTTCGTATGGCGCAAACGGAAACATCTTTCGATAACGGGCGATGATTTCGCCCTCGGGGCTAATTACGACCGATTCGTTGAACAGTTGGCCGTGTTCCCTGACATAGAGGGAACCGGGAAGAAGCCAGACGTTATGGCGACGCGCCGCTTCGCTGAATACTTTGAGCGTCTTATCCGGTGACTCCGGATGATGATCGGGAACGGGACCGAAGGTCGCCAGTTCGCTGAACAGGATCATCTGCACCCAGGGGAAACGGGCCATGACGTATTCGATTTTGTGCGCCATCGCCGTTACGTTTTCGTGTCCGGCGGAGACTTGCATCTGCACGCCGGCGATGGCGAAAGGTGTCATAGGCTCGGTAACCCTTGCAATTTTTGTTGGCCGCACGCGGCATGCATTCAGGAAACCAAAATACGGTCAAATTAGACCCTGGTCCATGACCACATTTCCCGTGCGACTTGAAATTCGCTATCACTCCGCCGCATGGGCAGGCGCCATCGCCATCTCGACAAGGCACTGTTCGAGGATGTCCATCCCTTCATCGACGATTTCCGGTGCGGCGGTCAGCGGCACCAGAATTCGGATGGTATTGCCGAACACGCCGCACGAAAGAACGACCAACCCCTTTTCGAGCGCCCTGGCGCACAGTGTCTTCGCCGCGCCGGCGTCGGGATTATTCGTACCCGCGGCCTCGACCAGCTCGAACGCGATCATGCCGCCGAGATTGCGGATATCGCCGATCGGCTGCGCGTCCCGCCGTTCCGCGGTTTTTCGAATGCGGCCAACGATGCGGTCGCCGAATTCGACGCTACGCGCCAACAGGCCTTCCTGTTCGATGACTTCAAGGACGCCCAATGCCGCGGCGCAGCCGATCGGGCTGCCGCCGTAAGTTCCGCCCAGCCCGCCGACATCCGGTGCGTCCATCAATTCGGCGCGGCCGACGACGCCGGCCAGCGGAAAGCCGCCGGCGAGGCTCTTGGCGATGGTAATCATGTCCGCCTCGACGCCCGAATGTTCGATCGCGAACATCTTTCCGGTGCGCGCGAACCCGGTCTGAATTTCGTCGGCGATAAAAACAATGCCGTGCGCGGTGCAGACATCGCGCAACCGCTGCAGGAACTCGGCCGGCGCGATATAGAACCCGCCCTCGCCCTGCACCGGTTCCACGATCAACGCGGCAACGCGTTCCGGCTCGAGATCGGCGCGGAAGAGGTGCTCCAGCGCCGCGAAACTGTCTTCGACGCTCACGCCGTGGTGCGGCATCGGAAAGGGCAGGTGATGGATTTCACCTGGAAACGGGCCGAAGCCCTTCTTGTAGGGGGCGACCTTGCCGGTTAGTCCCATGGTCAGGTTGGTCCTGCCGTGGAACCCGCCCGAGAACGCGATGACGCCCGGCCGGCCGGTGGCGGCCCGCGCGATCTTGACGGCGTTTTCGACCGCTTCCGCGCCGGTGGTCACGAACAGCGTTTTCGCCGGACCCGCGATCGGCGCAATCTGGTTCATCTTTTCGGCGAGCTCGACATACGGTTCATAGGGCACGACCTGATAGGCCGTGTGCGTGAACCGCGCCATCTGACGTTCGACATGCGCCATTACGTTCGGGTTGCGGTGCCCGGTATTGACGACGGCGATGCCGCCGGCGAAATCGATATAGCGTTGGCCTTCCACATCCCACAATTCGGCGTTTTCCGCGCGGTCGGCGAAGATCGTCGTGGCGGTGGCGACGCCGCGTGGTGTGGCGGCGAGGCGGCGGGCATTGAGTGTCGCATTGTCGGACATGGTCGGACTCCTGTCGCTAAATGCCGGGGCGTTTGTCGCCCCGGCGTTTGGTTGCGTATTTAGGCTGCTTCACCTTGCTGTACGTCCGCGACGGCCTGTTCCGAGGCCGGCTCGAGGAGATCGGCACGGGGTTCGTGAACGGAGAAACCCTCCGCCTTCTGAGTCCCGTCCTGTTTGCCGGACGCCGGAACGGCGATGCGCTTGCTGACCGACCAGACATGTCCGAACGGATCGACGAACTTCGCGTAGCGCTCGCCCCACGGCATATCGGCCAACGGAACCAGCACGCCGGCGCCGTTTGCCATGGCGTTGTCCCAGACTTCGTCGACCTCGCGGAGATAAAGATGCAGGCCGACCGCCGAACCGCCCAGCGCCAGCGGCGAATAGACGCCGAAAGCCGGCATCTCGTCCATCAAGCGGACGATCGAGTTTCCGATCTTGAGTTCCGCCTGCAAGACCGTGACGCCGTCATCGCCGACGATGCGGGACAGCACGGTTGCGCCGAAGACCTTCGCGTAGTAGTCCGACGCGGCATCCGCGCCCTGGACGACAAGGTTCGATGTAACGGTCCGGTATCCCTTGGGAACCGGTGCAATTTTTCGTGACATTACGTTTCAGCTCCTTTGTTTGCCGCACCCCATCCGCGCCGGGCGTTCTGAACTTTCGGCCGGCGGGAGCCTCGGGGCTGGCCTATGATCCAAACATCATGTATCATGATGTACATTATGGAGCATGATGTACCGGAAAATTCCCCAGCCGTCAACACCATGGATCAAGATGTAGCGCTGGGCGTCACGATGACCATCACGCAGGCCGATCTTCCCTACCTGCGATCGGCGGCGCGGCTCGGAGAATACGCGGTCGTCTACAGGGTTTACCGACAGCAGCTCGGCGGCGGCTTCGGCGACCAGGAGAAGCACCCATTCGCTTGGGGCGTGCTTGCATATGTAGACGGACAGGTCGCGCGCATCTACAGCGCCCGCGGATTGCCTCGCGAATGGTCCGACCTGACGCGCCTGGAGAAATGGATGCGTGATCAGGGGTTCTGGTACTGGTGGATGCGGAACGACCTCGAACCGCTGGGCGAGAACGCGGATTCGATTGGTGAGGACGAAGGGGCGGCATTTCCCGAACAAAGCGGTAGTGAAGATCCGGCGCCGCAAAGCGCCGCTCGAATGTTTGAAAATTTCCCCGGCGTAGAACCAACCGAATGAGTTTCACCGGTTGTCCGGTAAAGTTGGATCGTCAGTGCCCCGACCGAATATTTCCGTATCGATAGTTTTGCTTCCTGCCCGTCATTTTGCCTGAGAGATCGTCGGAAACGCTTCGCACCCTCCGGCATCGACCAAATCAATATTCATAATCACGGTCAGCCGGGGTTGGAGATCCGTCGCTAAGCCGTACGACGGTCGAGGGTGTATACAGTCTCTATGCCAAGACGGCTGGCGCAGCTTTTAGCCCAGCTAAGCGCGTCTTCAGGAGTTTCGTGGGCGTCGTAGTTGGGTTTATTGAAGTAAATTTCGCTGCCGGCGATGCGGTAGCGACACTCCACATTGCTGATGGTCTTTCGACTATCCTTTGGATCGGAGACAGTTAGAACGCACAGGTGATTGCCTGCGTCATCTACGATGTTCTCCGATGGACCGATGGGAAGGACTTCAACGTTGGTCTCGATTGCCGTCGCGCTGCGATTTGTCGTGCTCATACAAAAAAAACCTTGATTGGTCCACAAGCTCCGCGCTGGCGGATTTGTCCCTTCCCTTGGGCTGGTTTTACCAGCCCAATCCCATCCTTGCGGGTACTACCGAGATTGTCTTGTCGGTATTCTTGTCCGTATCTAGTACGGCAGCATGGTCGCGAGCGTTGCGGCCCAGACGATGAATCCGCTGGTGACTAACGTTATCGTACTTTGCGATGCTAAGAACATTACCGTTACCCCCTTGTTTTGCAGATCAACCTTCTCGATGACCATAGATTGACAGCAACGGGTGACAATGCCTGTGATACGGGTCACATTTGGGCGCATTTTATGCAGATTATCAGAAAATTTATCCACAAATCACCCGTTGCGCGTCGCTCATTTGGGTGAACCGTTTGAACTTGTTGCGGAATCTTTGATTTTTTTGCTTCCTCGCGTCTTCGAGATCGACCTGCCCCCTTATAACCGGATCCATTTGCTGCGTAAGGGACAGACGAGCGTAATGGCCCGACATCGTCGGCGACGGGTCTGGTTCACCGGATGGCGACGCAGTAGGTTAGGTATAGGTGCCCTTCCGGGCAGCCGTTTCTTCGATCCAGCAGAGCCTCCCCGAACAATGAGCGTAATGTCGCCATCATGATTACCGGAAAACTTCTTGTCGCCAATCGCGGCGAGATCGCCACGCGCATCTGCCGCGCTGCCGCGGAGCTCGATTTACCGACCGTTGCGGTCCATCCCGAGGATGATGCGGCGAGCCTGCATACCCGCAAGGCGGATCAGACCTGCCTATTGCCGGGGCGCGGGGTCGCGGCGTATCTCGACGGCGACGCCATTATCGCAGCCGCCAAGGAGAGCGGTGCGACGGCGGTGCATCCCGGTTACGGTTTCCTTTCGGAGAATTCGGATTTTGCCCGTGCCTGCGCGGCAGCCGGGCTGACCTTCGTCGGGCCGACGCCGGAAACGCTGGCGCTGTTTGGCGACAAACATGCCGCGCGGCAATTGGCGATGGAACAGAAGGTGCCGGTGCTGCCGGCGACCAACGCGCCGAGCAGCCTGGAAGAGGCGCGTGCCTTTCTGGCCGATCTCGGCCAGGACGGCGCGGTGATGGTCAAGGCAGTGGCGGGCGGTGGCGGCCGGGGCATGCGCCCTGTGTTCAACGACGGCGACCTGGAAGAGGCCTTCACCCGTGCCGGTTCGGAAGCGGCAGCTGGGTTTGGCAACGGCGATCTTTTTGTCGAACGGTTGGTGCGCCGGGCCCGCCATATCGAGGTGCAAATCATGGGCGACGGCAGCGCGGTGTCGCATTTATGGGAGCGCGACTGTTCCCTGCAGCGACGCCGTCAGAAGATTGTCGAACTGGCGCCGGCGCCCGGCCTGAAGCCGTCATTGCGTGCTCGACTGATCGAGGCCGCCCTGCGTCTGGGCGAGGCGGCGGACTACCTAAATCTGGGTACCGTGGAGTTTCTGGTCGATTGCGACAGCGGTGAGTTTTTCTTCATCGAGGCCAATCCCCGACTGCAGGTCGAACATACCGTGACGGAAGAAATAACCGGCTTGAACCTGGTCGAACTGCAGCTGCAGCTGGCGGGTGGCCAGACTCTGGACGATCTGGGTCTCAGCCGCGATAACGTCCCGGCGCCTCGCGGCATCGCCATGCAGTTGCGCATCAATACCGAGACCATGGGCGCCGATGGCGAGGCCAAGCCCGGCGGCGGCACCATCGCCGCCTTCGAAGCGCCGTCCGGGCGTGGCATTCGGGTCGATAGTTACGGCTATGTCGGCTACCGGACCAGCCCGGCCTACGATCCGCTGTTGGCCAAGCTGATCGTGCACACCGGCTCGGGCCGTTTGAGCGACATCATGAACAAGGGCTATCGCGCGCTGTGCGAGTTCAATATCGCCGGCCTGCCGACCAACATTTCATTCCTGCAAGCCCTGATGTGTGACGATGGGGTGCGTGCCGGCGCTGCCGATACGGGCTTCGTCGAAGCCCGGGCGGCGGCGTTGGTTTCGGCGTCCGGAGCGGTGCATCCGCATCTCTATTTTGCACAAACTGCACCGACCGAGGTGCCGCCGAACGATACCGGCCGTGCCGGCGCCAAGGTCGACGCCAATGATCCGCTGGCGGTGCTGGCCTATGGCCAGGCGCAGCGACAAGGACCGAGTGGACTGCCGGATGCCGAAATGGCGCTTGGCGAGGGCCTGTTGGCGGTGCGGGTGCCGTTGCAGGGAACCGTGGTCTCGCTCGCGGTTACGGAAGGAAGTGCGGTGGCTCGTGGCGCCCAACTGGCGGTGATCGAGGCGATGAAGATGGAACATGTCATCACCGCCGACGCGGCCGGGACCGTGCGTGACGTGCATGTGACGCCCGGCGATACGCTATGGGAAGACCAGTTGCTGATGACCTTGGAGCCGGATGAGGCGTTGGGCGAAACGGAAAGTGCGATCGAGGATATCGACCTGGACGCCATTCGCGGCGATCTTCGCGAAGTTCTGGACCGTCGCGCCTTGACCAGCGATAGCGAACGCCCCAAAGCCGTGGCGCGGCGGCGCAAAACAAAACAAAGGACCGTGCGCGAGAACGTCGAGGATCTGGTCGATGGCGACAGTTTCGTCGAATATGGCCCTTTGGTGGTCGCCGCCCAGCGCCAGCGCCGGGGCCTGGAGGACCTGCTGACCCGCAGTCCGGCCGATGGATTAATCACCGGCGTCGGCAGCATCAATGGCGACCTTTTCGACGACCCGGCCTGCCGCGCGGCCGTAATGGCTTACGACTATACGGTGTTCGCCGGTACGCAAGGGGTGCACAACCACTGGAAGACCGACCGGCTGATCGATATTTCCCAGCAGGGCCGTCTGCCCTTTGTCCTGTTCGCCGAGGGCGGCGGAGGCCGTCCCGGCGACACCGATTACGGCGGCTTCGTCGGCCAGAACACCTTTCATCATTTCGGCCAGCTGTCGGGCCTGGTGCCCATGGTGTCCATTGTTTCCGGCCGGTGCTTTGCCGGCAATGCGGCGCTGCTGGGCTGTTGCGATGTCATCATCGCCACGGAAGACGCCAATATAGGCATGGGTGGGCCGGCGATGATCGAAGGCGGCGGTCTGGGCGTTTTCACACCGGAGGAGATCGGGCCGTTATCGGTGCAAACGGCCAGCGGCGTGGTCGATCTGGCGGTCGCCGACGAGGCCGAAGCCGTCGCCGTGGCAAAAAAGTACCTTTCCTTTTTCCAAGGCCGGGTGGCGGACTGGAAAGAGCCCGATCAGCGGGAAATGCGTGTCATCGTGCCTGAAAACCGGTTGCGGGTATACGAGGTGCGCCGTGTGATCGAGACCCTGGCGGACGAAGGCTCGACACTGGAATTGCGACAGGGCTTCGGGCGTACCATGGTCACCACTCTGGCGCGGGTCGAGGGGCGTCCGCTGGGCATCATCGCCAACGATCCCCAGCATCTGGGTGGCGCCATCGACAGCGATGGCTCCGACAAGGCGGCGCGCTTCATGCAGCTCTGTGACGCCTTCGATATACCCTTGCTCAATCTCTGCGACACGCCCGGCATCATGGTCGGCCCGGAGGTGGAGAAAACCGCCCTGGTGCGCCATTCCTCGCGCATGTTCCTGGTTGGCTGCAACATGTCCGTACCCTATTTCACGGTCGTGCTGCGCAAGGCCTACGGATTGGGCGCCATCGGTATGGCGGCGGGCAATTTTCGCGCGCCCTATTTCACGGTGTCCTGGCCGACAGGCGAATTCGGTCCAATGGGCCTGGAAGGGCAGGTCAAGCTGGGCTATCGGGCAGAGCTTGAATCGATTGAAGACCCCGCGGCGCGGCGCGAGTATTACGAAAAATTGGTTGCGGAGTCCTACCAGGACGGCAAGGCGCTGCAGCGTTCCACGAATTTCGCCATCGACGATACCATCGATCCGGCGGAAACCCGCCGCTGGCTCGCTACACTGCTCGCTTCGGTCCGCCCGCCGGCTCCGCGCGAAGGCAAGAAACGCGCGATGGTGGACGCCTGGTAAAACCAAGCGGTCTTCGCACCGGCGACCTGAATTTCCCAAGAGCGCGGATGACCTTTGGTATTAGATCGAAGCTGCCCGGCAATTTGGGAATCGAACTCCCGCTGTTCGCGTTCACTGTTTGCCGGGACGCCGTTGCCGCGGCGCCCGTCCGGTGCCGCGGATTTCGTGCATTGACTTCTTCAGGGCGGATTGCGTTTGAACCGGCAGGGAACAAAAGGTCCCGACGCAAACATACGCTGTCGGCATGCCGTCAATCTGTATCTTGCCGAACGCCGGGTGGCCTTCCGGTAGCTTGGACCCGTCCGCGATGACGTCCAGTGCACGTCCCGGCAGGCTCGTTCGCCACACTTCGCGGATCAGCGCTTGCGCCGGCTCGTCCCGGTTGCCGACGATGACCACTTGAATGGCGCCATTGAGCGTGTCGGCGGCGCGCAACAGGCCGCCATGATGCACCGGATCTCGGATTGGGGCGTCGTGAAACGCGCCGACGATCCCCGCGGCTAAATCGCGGTACCGGTCCTCGCCAGTCAGGTAATAAAGCCGCGCCAGGGTCTCCGCCAAGACCGCATTTCCCGATGGCAGTTGGTCGTCGCTCCCGACCTGGAGCCGAAGACCTGCCGCGTCGGCCGCCGCCGTGGTGTTGTAGTAGGCTCCGGTCGCGGCATCGCGCATCGTCTCGGCCACTGTGACCCACGCCTTCGCATGGTCCAAATAGGATTTTGCGCCGGTGTGCTCAAAAAGCGTCACCGCGGCGCTTGCCATTCGCGCGTAATCGTCGAGGATGCCATCCGATCCCCGGCGGCCATCGTACCAGGCGTGTACCAGCCGGCCGTCTACGGACATTTCCCGTACCACGAACGAAAAAGCGTCGCGCGCGGCGTCGATCCAGGCCGTCTCGCCAAATGCCGCGCCCGCTTCGATCAAGGCCGCGATCGCGATTCCGTTCCAATCAGCAAGCGCCTTATCGTCGCGCAACGGCCGAGGTCGGTTTGCGCGCGCGCTCGCCAGTTTCTTCCTCGCCGCCGCGAGCCGCAATTCGAATGCCGTGCGATTCTTGCCGGCTTCCACGGCAAGCAAACTCCTTTGCACCTTGCTTCGGTGAAGAACGTTCGTCCCGTGCCAATTTCCTTCGGCGGTAACGCTGTAGGCCCGCTTGAATAGCGCGGCCGCGGGTCCGAGAACCGCGTCGATCTCGGCCGCCGTCCAAACATAATACGCGCCCTCTCGCAACGCGCCCGTACGGTCGAGGCTGTCGGAATCGAGCGCGGCGGCAAACGCACCGCCGTTCAAACGCATTTCGTCGAGCAAGAACTTGACCGTTTCGCGGATACGCGTTTCGAGCAACGGCGCGCGGGTCTCACGCCATATCTCGGTCATCAAGGCAATCATTTGCGCGTTGACGTAGAGCATTTTTTCGAAATGCGGTTCGGACCAAGCGGGATCGACTGTGTAGCGCGCGAAACCGCCGCCTATGTGATCGTACAATCCGCCAAGGATCATCGAATCCATCGTCATGACGACCGCATCGCGAAGTTCGTAGTTGCCCGTCCGCAGGTATGCGCGCCACATCGCCGACAATGCGGGTATGAAAGGAAACTTTACTGAACCGCCGAACCCACCGTAAAAAGTGTCGATATTTCCGAGCAGCGCCGCCGCCGCGTCCGTCAGATCACGGGGCGACATCGAAGCACCGATGCCCTTGCGCGGCCGCGTCAGAGCTTCGAAGTTAGCCGTCGCGCGATCCGATATCTTGGACGGGTTCTCCTCGTAGGCTCGGGCTACGAACATCAGCATTTCGGTGAAACCTGGTGTCCCCCGCCGCCTTTCCGGTGGATAATAGGTGCCGCCGAATACCGGCTTCGCATCCGGCGTCAGAACCAGGTTCAAGGGCCAACCGGTCGAGAAGCCCATCATTGCGGCAGCTTTCATATAAGCGCTGTCGACGTTCGGATGTTCCTCGCGGTCCACTAAAATGTTGACGAAACGGGCGTTCATGAGCGCGGCGGTCGCCGGGTTTTTGAAATTGTCCCGTTGCATCACGTGGCACCAGTGACAGGCAAAATAGCCGATCGAAAGGAAGATGAGCTTGCCGTCGCGGCGCGCCTCCGCCAAGGCCTCTTCACCCCAGGGACGCCAATGCACCGGGTCGTCCGCATGCAAGGCCAGATACGGGCTGACAGCCTCGCCAAGCCGGTTGCCTGCCCCGTCCGCCGCCGCCGCCGGAGCGGCGCCCAGGGAGATGGCGATGAGAATCAAAATAAAACGCATCCGCGACCACGTCTCAGGAAAATACCATGGCGTCGACGGAAACCCCGAAAAGACACACGCGAAGGCATTGTAGATCATCGCGACGGACAAATGGGCACACGATCGATCCTGGACTGATGATGGCTGTTGCCGTGCCGTATATATTTGATCTAGATCACTGCAAACTCACCGGTAAATTCCACGCCTTCTTGAGCAACGGAAGCCACCGGCGCTGTTGCCTCAACTGGAGACATTCGGATTTGAATGGCGGTCATGCTCTCAGGCCCGGAGGTTTCGAAGCGGTACCGGTTACGTCAAACTTTGGATCACGCATGACTATCTCTCCACCGAGTACTTCAATGATGGCGACCAGTCATAAGTTCGCTGTAGAGCCCGGCCTAATTAAGCTGCGAGGCAAGCTCACAAGCGACTATCCTCGTATTTCCTCGTATTTCCTCGTTGCCGCGTAACCGGGGTCTTGCCGCCCGCTTAACGACGGTTCGCAATTCATAGCCCGGCGGTACCGAACCGCTGCATTCACGGGACGAAAAAAATGAAAGAAGCAAAATCACACATCCCGACCGAGGTGTATCTCGATTTTTTGGGCCGGACCATAGAAATCAACTGGGATTATCACGCCTATCTTATGGTCGGGATATGGTTTGTTCTGGTGCCGCTCAGCGTCATTTCGATAAGGTTTTTCAAGCCGAAGCCGACATTCAAGGGTATAACGGAAAAGATCAGCCCCACGAATATTAAATGGTGGTGGTTCCATTTCCACAAGTATGGGCTTTATTTTGCCATCGGCCTGTCGCTGGTGGGTTTGGCGATTGCCCTCGTCGTCAGCAAAGGCTTCAGCGGGTCCATGCATTCCATTTTCGGCGTTTTAGCGATTGCGTTTGGCTGCCTGCAGGTCGTCTCGTCTTGGGTCAGGGGCACCCATGGCGGCAAATACTATAATGTCGCCACACTCGATGATCCGTCGAGCTGGCACGGCGATCACTATAACATGACCACGCGGCGGCGTTTGTTCGAGGCTTACCATAAGACGGCCGGGTATCTCGCCGGTTTCTTCGCCATCGGTGCGGTGGCCTCCGGACTCATGCAGTTTCACTTGCCCATATTGGCAGGCTTCGTGCTGGCCTTCGCGGCAGGAGCTTTTGTCCTGTGGATGGTCTTCGAGTACCAGGGGCGGCGGATGGACTCCTATCGGGCCGTCTTCGGATACGACCCGGATCATCCCTACAACGTTAGCCGAAAAGAACTCTAGGGTTTCGCGCCAAACGCAAAAAGAAGCCGCTCGCGTTCAACCCTGATATTCCAGAATGAACAGCCCGCTATTGAAATCATTGCTGTAGACCAGGCCCTCTTTCGACACCCAGACGTCGCAGGACTGGATGACCTTGGACCGGTTCGGGCGGTGGTCGACCAGCCGTTTCGGCGCCGGCGGAACGAAGGCGGCGGTCTCTTCGGGCCGATACTCGTTACGGATGTCGAAAACGCGGATTCCGGCATTTTGATAGGTCGCAAAGATAGTGTCTGAACTGACCAGCCCATCGGGGCGGTTTTCGTAAATGTTGTGCGGTCCGAAATGCGCCCCCTTGTTCACGTAATCCGCCTCGGACGGGGTCGGAAATGTCGATATGCTTATCGGGTTCGAAGGCTCGCGGATGTCGAACAACCAGACAAACTTAATCCCATCCTGGCAGTTATCGAGAACGGCCTCGTCGAGGACAACCAGCAAATCCCTGTCGGGCAACGGTAGACAATTGTGCGTGCCGCCACCGAAGGGGGGCGACCAGTTCTTATGGGCGATAAGCGTCGGATTGGTCCGGTCCGAGACATCCATCATTACCAGCCCGGCATCGCGCCAGGCGCCATAGGCGGTGTCGCCGTGGACGATGGCGTGATGCAGGCCGTTGCGTCTGGTCGGCTCCCAATCCGGCGTTTCACCGGCGGCTGTGTTCATCCCCGGTAGCCAATAGCGACCGGCCTCGCGTGGATTTGCGGGGTCCGCCATATCGATGGTCATGAAAATGTAATCGGTGAACCCGTCCAGCAGCACCGAGGCATAGGCCCAACGCCCCCCGGTATACCAAAGGCGGTGAATGCCGCCGCCTTCGACCGGCATGAAGGAAATCTGCTTCGGCTCTTCGGGATTCGAGATGTCATATACCGACAGCCCGGCCGTCCAGTCTTTTTCGCGCGGCTGCCCGGCGTCGGCCGTGCCGACCTTTTTGCCAAGCGCGCCCTTGTAATATTCCGTCTCGTCTTGAAATTCCTCCGCCGCAAACATGTTTTTGGCGTTGATCACCAGAAGCAAGTCTTCATGTGATTGTAGGTGGATATTCCACGTATTCGGCGGCGCTTGAACATACTTCACGGGCTTGGGTTTCCGCGGATCACGCACATCGATAATGCTGAACCCATCGGAGAACATATGACCGGTGATCGCATAGCCTTTGTTCACCATCAGTTGGACGCCATCGGGCCGACCCCCCTGGTCCGAATACCCAATTAGTTTCAGTTTTTTGGCATAATCGGGGGTCGGTAATTCTTGGCTGGTCATATGGGCTCTCCTGATTTTCGGCATCGCTTCCAAGTAGGAAGTGGCGCCGTGGCGGCAATGTGGATTCGCACCTGCCCGCGTTGCCAAAGCAAACGTCAACCTTAGAAGCAAAGATCCAAGGACGTGTCGGGCTCCTTTAGAAAATCGATCAAGTTGCGGAGCTGCTCCATATCTTCAATGTTGAAACCCCAGGATGCCATTCGGTTCCCGGGAACCACAGCCGCTGGATCGATGAGGTAGGCATTTAACGTCTCTTCCGTCCAGATAATATTAGAAGCCTTCATCGCTTCGGAGTAGTTAACGTAATCGGAAACGCTTCCGGCGCGCCTGCCGATAACGCCGCCAAGCTTGGGTCCGCTCCGATTGCACGCTATTGAATGGCAGGCGATGCAACTTGCCGTAAAGAAGACTTCGCGTCCCGCCTCGCGGCCAGCCGAAGCTGGGAGATTAAAAAGCGTCAGCAAAATAAACAGGCTGACAGCGGTCTTCATAAATGTAGATCGGTATATGAATGCGAACGCGTGCCCGCTAGGCGAGCGGCATCGCGTTGTAATGGGCCGACACCTGCTCGTTCGGGGTTTAGGGCCGATTGTGGCGATCGACTTCATCCGCAACCTCGCGCCGGTTTTTGCCCAAGAGCCGGCGCGCGCGGTAATCCCACGCGACAATTTTCGAATCGCCATCAATTGCAAAAGCCGCGTCGGAAACATAATCGACTAGATAACGGCCATCGAGCATTGGAAACATCCAAGAGAAGTTTCCCAAAGTATACCTGAACCGGAAACAGTCACAGTCGTCTTTGATTCAAATCAAATTCACCTGGATGTTAAGCTGCCCGTAGACGTTTCGATAACAAGGGAAAGTCGCTCAACATCGTTGCCGAATAGTCCTGGAGGACGAAAGTTTGGTCCGGTTCGGTGAAGAGTGGCTTCTGTCCGTGCCATTTCGATCGGTCAATCGAGACGCCCGGGAGTGTGGTTGCCGCGGGCGGCGCCAACCAGCTCCCATGACCCCCAAGCGTGCCTGCTAAGTGGAGAACACCGGAAAAAAGCAAAGCGCTGTTGCCGGGGAGAATCTTGAAATTGATTGAAATCAATGCGCGCAGACAATGGTTCCGCGACGCTTCCTCGGCGAAACGCCATATTCGGCGAAGCGCTATCGATGGAGGGACCCGTGACACCATCGAACGCAACGTGGGATTCCACGGCCGCTGACGCGCGGAGTCGCTACCCTGACGGGGCTTACGTCCGACGGGCCATGGTGGCGGGGAATATACCGGCCTTAACATGCGCATCTTCGAACTTAGTGAGCAGTTTGCGCTGGTTTTGATTTGCATTGGCGGGGAAGTACATAGGGATGAAATGATGAAGGCTACGAATTCGGTTTGAGAAGAACGGTGCTATGAAAGAGATATTGAATTTTTTCTTCATTCTTCTCGTGTGCGCGACGCAGGCTAATGCATTTGATGAATCTGAGTTGGAGACACTCAAGTCACGGAACGTTTGCGACGGATGCGATCTTGCGAACGCGAATCTGTCTAGAGCCAATTTGATCAGGGCAAACCTAATTGAGGCCAATCTGGTCGAGGCTGTACTGGCCGAGGGAAGGCTGGCCGGAGCAAACCTGACTTGGGCGAACCTGAATAAGGCAAAGTTGACGGCAGCGAATTTGGCCGGTGCAAACCTGATGGGAGCGGATTTGAGTGAGGCGGATCTAAGTGAGGCGAAATTGGTGGGAGCAAATTTGAGCGGCGCGAATTTGAGTGGGGCGAATTTGAGCGGGGCTTACCTGGCTGGTGCAAATTTGAATAAGGCGAAATTGACCGAAGCAAGACTGAACGGAGCGGATCTAAGCGGGGCAAAGCTGAGAAAGGCCAATTTGAGTGGGGCGATATTAAGGGGGGCGAATTTGAGTGGCGCGGATCTTTCTAAAACAAAACTGAAAAACGCTATCCTGGACGGCGCAATTTTGTGCCATACAAAACTGCCAGGAGGCGATAACAACACCAACTGCAAATAGAAACAGTCTTAGAAGAGCTGGAATTCAACCAAAAAACGCCGCCCAAGGCGCCCTGCCTATCGTGATCGCGTCCCTCGCGGGCAACTCCTATTAGTCGTGGTTCGCTGAAACCGCAATCTTGGCGTCTCGGGGTGAGAGCCGTCCACCGCGTCAGAAGTGGTAATTCGTCGAACGCCCCTCTCTGCGACCGCTGTCCGCGGTGCTTCTAAGCCGCCCCTAGGCAACCCTGGCCATCGACGATGACTTCCCGGCGCGTCGCCCATTCTTCACCCAACCGGTCCAATGTCGCTTCGTCGAGGAATTGCCGGGCCATGGCGAACAGCACCCTTTCTTCTTTTTGGAAATGGCCATAGGCCACTTCCAAGAGTTGGTCGAGTACGGATTTAAGGACGCCGACATCGGTTTCCTGTTTGGCGGCCGCGAGAAGATCGTCGAGCCAGCGGTGTTCTTGGCGCATCACGGCAAGCGGCCCCATTTGCCCTAGATGGGGTTCCAGGCGGGGGAACAGCAGGTCTTCCTCAACTTTGGCATGTGAAAGAAGAAGCCTCTCCAGCACCAAGACGACGCCATGAATTTCCTGAACGTCATCGGAACTGCTAACCGTGTCGCGCACGTAGTTAAACAATTCATAGATGACGGCGTGTTCGCCCAGCAGGGCATCGGTGAGCTTCATTAAGGTCATCCTTGTCGGCATCGGCGGTGGGGTCGGTGGATTGGCGCCGAAGGTATATCGACGATACGAAGAGACACCTTTGATTTGGGTCAATCGCTCGCGTTCGGCCGGCACGCCAAAAAATGTCATGGATCGGTTTCATGGAGGCCGTGGCCGTGGTTCAAAAAAACCACTGTGAGGCAGGGCATCATCGCCGACGTCGCAATGGCCCCCGATCCAATTGTCCAATAGTTGCAAATGCGCGTAGCGCCGACCATGAAGTAGCGCCGCAGCGTACCAGATGTAGGTGAACATAAGCCTATGCAGCAGGCTGGCTTTCAGGTGCTCTGCGGGCCGTTGCTGTTCAAATAGGTGCGCAAATCCGCACTGGCGGTATCGATATGGACCGCCATGGCGTCGCGGGCGCCGGCGCTGTCACCGGCCTGCAGTTGATCCAAAATCGCCTGATGCTGGAATAGAGAAACCCACGCCAGGTCGGCCGTGTCGATCGGGCCGGCGGACAATCTTTCCTGGATCCAGGCGAGGAAATATTGGCGCATCATGTTGACCAGGCTGATCAACACCGAGTTCTGCGTGGCCTGGGCGATTTCCAGATGGAACTTTATATCGAAGTCGCGAAAGGCGTCCGGATCATCGATTGACGCTCGCATGCCGGCCTGATGCCGTTCGAGTTCGGCCAAATTCTCCGCCGTGGCCCGGCTGGCGGCCCAATAGGCGGTGTTGGTTTCCAGCATCGCCCGGGTTTCGATGAGATCTTCCACTTGTTTGGGATCGAACTTCAGTCCCCATTCCAATGTCTTTTTCAGGAACAGGCCCCCCTCGGCCACGAATGTGCCGCTGTTGCCGCGCCGCTCGAGAATACCCATCGCCAATAGAGGCTTAAGTGCCTCGCGCACGGAGGTGCGGCCGACCCCAAGGGTCTTGCACAGGCTGCGTTCCGGCGGCAGGCGATCGCCGGCCTTCAAGGCATCGGTGGAAATTAGATGGACGATCTGCTGAACAATGGCATCGCTCAATGTCTCGCTGGACACTCGGCTGAATTTGCCGCCTTGCGGTTCGCCGACGTGGTCTTGCTGCGTCATTCATTCCCCAATTCCAATTCGGCGCCCACCGGGTCGGCGTATGCCGATCTTCACGCAAAGGCGCTCCCGACGCCGAGTGAGGCACGGATTAACCGGGCTAAGCGCCTTTGGCGACATCACATGTTTTCAACAAACGATGTCCGATGACATCTGTTCAAGCTCTTTACAATATCTGCGATGTTCAGTATTTTAATCTTGGTCAGACCATCAGTCCATAGTGATTTGGACGTTTTTCGGCTTGGCGGAGTGTCATGCGTTCCGACGCGTTTGACGGCTACGAGGGATCGCCCCGACTTTGCGGAAAAGGACAGCAATATGACGCGTGTCAAGGACCTGGGCAGCCGGATCGAGTTGCTGCCCGAGGACCGGCATTTTCGCGATATTTCGATCGCGCTCCATGTCCGAGAGGATGAGCGGGGGCAGCGTTTTTTAGTGCATAGTTATGCGTCGTATGACGGAACGGAGGCGCGGATCGCCTATATCTCCGATGAGCTGCGGCGCTTGGGCGGGCTTGAAAAAGTTCCGGGCGGCAGTTATTTGCGATTTCCGTGCGGAAGTGGTCATCGGACAGCGCTTCGCCGCCTTTTCACCCGTATCTGCCGCCGCGACCCGAACGGACCGGCCGTCGCGAATTCGCTGACCGCCTACGACAAGAAGGCGGACTGCGACATCATCATTACGTCTGAAGGCGATGGCCGCTATCGGATTGCCGCAGCGTTGGAAACGCCGATGGCTAAACGGCGGATCGGTGCGACACGTAACGGTTTCGTAAAATTAACGCAAATGACGGCGCCGGACACTGCTGATGACCTCGCAATATTTGACTGCGGCATGGCACATGACGATATGGTCGCCATGTTGCTGCCCGACGCCTTGAACGTCCGCGGCGCGACCCGCGAACAGGATGCGCTGCGCAGCGGCGGCGTGCTAAGCGCGCCCGGACGCGCCGACTAACGGAAAGGACAGAGCCGTGTCGATACACAGCGATCCCGCCGTACCCGAAATGACCAGCCGCGAACGCGTCTTGGCGGCATTGCGGATGGAGCCGGTCGATCGGACTCCGGTGTGTAACCCGACATCCGTTGCCACGGTGGAACTGATGGATATGGTCGATGCGCCGTTCCCATCCGCCAACCGCGAGCCGGAACAAATGGCTCGTCTGGCCGCCACGTCATACGAGGATCTCGGCTTCGACTCCATCATGCCGGTCTACAGCGTGATCCAGGAATCTTCGGCGCTTGGCTGTAAGATGCAATGGGAAGGCAAGGGCAACTGGCCCACGGTACGGATGAGCGAACCGATCTGGAAGAGTGCCGATGACATAAAGATTCCGGACGATTTTCTGCACCGCCAGGACACCAAATGCGTGCTCGACGCTTTGCGGATTTTGCGCCGTGAATATGGCGACGAGGTTGCCATCATCGGCAAGACGATGGGTCCCTGGTCGCTCGCCTATCATTGCTTTGGCGTCGAGCCGTTTTTACTGATGTCGCTCGACGACCCCGACGAGACGCGGCGGATTTTGGACCGGTTGAAAGAGGCCACCATCCAGTTCGGCTTGGCTCAGATCGATGCCGGAGCCGATGCGCTTACGCTTCCCGATCATGCCACCGGCGATTTGGTAAGCGGTGCCTATTATGAAAAGTATCTCCTCGACCTGCACACCGAATTCGCCGAGAAAATTCGCTGCCCGTTGATCTTGCATATTTGCGGACGGACCGTCGACCGGATGAAATTTATCGCGCAAACCGGCATGGCGGCTTTCCACTACGATTCGAAAAACACCGCGGCGGAATCCATGGCCGAGGTGGAGGGCCGCATTGCCTTGGTCGGCAATATCAACAACCCGGAGACATTGTTTTCGAAAACACCGGTTGAAGTACGAGCGGAAGTCTATGAAAACCTTGACGCCGGTGTGCAGTTAATCGGGCCTGAATGCGCCATTCCGTTGCAGGCGCCGATCGAAAATCTGCTGGAAATATCACGGGCTACGAAAGACTGGCACGCCGAACGCCCAACAATAAATTAGCTGCGATCGCCCGTCGGTGACGGCATGTCACGCCGCGGTCAAGAAGGACGAGAATACGCACCATGCCTGAGCTTGAAGATATTGAGAATGAAGACATCCGTTACGAGATCAATGAATATTTGGAACGGCCGGAAGAGATCGAACGCTTTATCGGATTTTTCGCAGGCGTAAAACCCATTCTTCAGGATATCGCCGCCGCGGTTATCGATGGCGACAATACGCTTTCTGACGAACTCACCGTCAAGGCGTTGTCGCAAGGGATCGAGGCGGAAGAAGTGATGGACGACGGTCTGATCGGCGGCATGGGTATCGTCGGAATCAAATTTCGCGAAAACTTGATGTTTGTACCGGAAGTTCTTGCCTGTGCCCGCGCCATGAAGGCCGGTATGGCGCACATCGAGCCAATTCTGGCGGCCGCGGGAAGCGAGAGCAAAGGCAAGGTGATCATAGGCACGGTCAAAGGCGACCTTCACGACATCGGCAAAAACCTTTGCATCATGATGTTGCGCGGCGCCGGCTTCGAGGTTGTCGATTTGGGTGTCGACACCTCCGAGGACGAATTCATCGATGCGGTCGAGGAACATGGCGCCAAAGTGCTGGGCATGTCGGCCCTGCTCACCACGACGATGCCGAATATGGGGCATACGATCGAGGCGTTCATCGACGCCGATTTGCGCGACGATGTTTTCATCATGCTTGGCGGCGCGCCGGTAACCCAGGAATTCGCCGACGATATGGGCGCGGATGGCTATGGCAAGGACGCAATGTCCTGTGTTGCCTTGGCGACAAAGTTCATGGCCGCGGAACTCGACCAATTCGGCTGATCAATCAAATTCGGCTAATTCGGACCTATCGACGGCCAGGGTCGCGATAACGAACCGATGACAAAACGGGACATCAAAAAGAGTCGCGAAACCCTGATGGAGATACTTGCCGGTATCGCCGACCACGCTGCCGAGCAGGCCTTTGAACGTTGCCCATATCGTAACAAACAAGACGAATGCACAGCCAAATTCAGCTGCCGCAATCAACGGCCGGCGGCCGATGATCGGGTGCGGGATCAATGCGGCCATGACGGCCCGTTCGACTATCGCGCCGCCTGGGAAAGTAAGCCGCGGCTCTATGAAAAGGCGAAGTCCGATATTGCCAAAATAGGGTCGGCGGGCCGGGCCGGTCGCCGGCAGGGCCGGCCTGCGAGATCTGTCCAGTCAGGCGACCGGCTTAAGGAGCGTCGGGTCGGCGCGACGACATTGTTCGATTTGGCCGAGGCCCGTGGTTCGAGACTGGCCAGTTCCTGCAAGCGACTCGGCGAGTGCCATGAATGTATCGTCGACGTGAAGGCCGGTATGTCGGCATTAAGCCCCCGGTCCGAGGACGAAGCTTTTCTGCAGGACGGGTTTCGCCTGGCTTGTCAGGCGGCCGTGCTCGACGAGGGCGCGGACATCGCTTTCGAACCGCTCCACCGCCAGGCCAAAATCCTTACCGTGTCGAGGCGCCGTGACGTCGATTTGCGGCCGGCGGTAACCCGGGAAGATAATTCGGTACTTTATAATGGAGTCCGGATAGGCGACTACCGGGGCCACATCTTCGGCCTCGCGATCGATCTCGGCACGACCACTATCGCCATGGAATTGATCGATCTCGAAAGCGGCGAATGCCGGGAAGCTTGTTCGTTTGAAAATCCCCAGCGCTTCGGGGGCAGCGATGTACTCAACCGAATTTCTTACGACCGCAGCGCACATCACGGCGAGTTGCAGAATGCCGTGGTCAGTGCCGTCAGTCGTGAAATTACCGCCATGGGCCGGCGTCTGGGCGTATCTTCCGGCGACGTTTTTGAAATTGTCCTGGCCGGCAATTCCACCATGCGCGATATGTTTTTTAAGCTCGACGTGCAAGGCCTCGGCCAAAAACCCTATCGCAGCCGGATAGAAACCGAATTTCGCGATGGCGCACGCGACAGCACCGCGCTACTGCAGCGGATTCGCGCGCTGGGTCTGCGCGGTCATAGACAGGGCAAGGTCTTCGGCTTACCGCTTGTCGGCAGTCACGTCGGCGCCGATACCGCGGCGGCGCTTTCCGCACTCGATATTACGGCGGACTGCGACGGTATCACCATGCTGATCGATATCGGCACCAATACGGAAATCGTTATCGCCGGCCGAGGCCGAATTCTGGCGGCCTCCTGCCCGGCAGGTCCGGCGTTTGAAGGCGGACTGGTTACTCACGGCATGCCCGGCCATGACGGTGCCATCGAAAGCGTCAGTTTCACAGAAGCGGGAGCGATCGAATTCCGCACCATAGGCGGTGGTGCGCCGGCCGGCCTTTGCGGTTCAGGTTTGGTGGATCTGCTCGCGGAGCTGCGCCGCCTAGAGCAGATGAGCCCCAAGGGTGTGCTGAAAGGCGGCAAGGGAAACTTCGAGATGACCCTGGTGCCTGAACAGGGCATCACGCTCTCCGCCCAAGATGTCAGCCATCTGGCCCAGGCCAAGTCCGCGAGCTATTGTGGCCAAGCCCTACTGCTACAAAAATTCGGTATAGTTCCGTCTGATATTTCGAAACTTTACCTGGCCGGCGGCTTTGCCAATTACATCAATGCCGCCAACGCCATCGCGATCGGCTTCCTGGCCCCGGTGCAAGAGGACCGTATCGTCAAGGTCGGCAACGCGGCGCTGCAGGGCGCGCGGGAACTTTTGCTGGATGCGAGCCGGCGCCCGGCTATCGACCGGCTGGTGCGTGACATCGAACATGTTGAGCTTGAAACCGCGCCGGAATTTTTCGACCTATTCGTCGAGGGCTGCCAATT
>CAYLTU010000076.1:0-21222 GCA_964386465.1 uncultured Rhodospirillaceae bacterium | reverse complement strand
AAAATCGAACCTGGGTGCCAAATCATGCTTGACTGCAAACACAGATGCTCACCCTGCCCTCTCCCCAGGGAGAGGGAAAATAGGTCGAGTCCGAATCTCCCTCTCCTAGGGGAGAGGGTTGGGGTGAGGGGAGTAACGGCAGCGACAGAAAAATTATTCCATTAACCCGCCATCGGCAGCGACAGCGGGGCGATGTCGAGACTGCTGCGTTGGGCGTAGTCGCGCGACTCGACTGTCGCCTCCATGCGAACCTGGCCCTCGGCGACCTGGGCCACGGCCCTTTCGCGGTCGAGAAACAGGCATTCGTGGTCCTTGATGGTCTGCCGTCCGTCGATATAGACGTCTTTTACGGCCCGTTCTGCGGCGGAATGGATCAGACTCGCCAGCGGATCGCGCAGCGGCATCATCACCGGATGTGTGCAATCGAGGACAACGATATCGGCTTTGGCGCCGACCGCCAGCCGGCCCAAATCGGGGCGCATCAGCGCGTCCGCGCCACCGACCGTGCCGGCATGGAACACGTCCGCCGTTCGCGCCGCGTGCCCGTCATGGCTGGCGACGCGGGCGAGTATGGCGGCGTAGCGCATATCCTCGATGTAGTTATGCGGGATCGTGTCGGTGCCGATGCCCATGACCACCCCCGCGTCGCGATAGCGGCCGAAATCCTCCATGGTCGTGCCGTAGCGCATGAAGGGTGTCGGGCAATGCGCCACCGCGGTATGGCTGTCGCCGAGTAGTTGCAGGTCGGTCTTGCTGTGCCAGCCGATCCAGCTGTTATCGTCGATCAGCATGGCATGGCCGAGGATCGTACCGGTGCCGAGTAGACCGAGATCGGCGAGATATTGGACCGGCGTCTTGCCGTGCCGGTCGACCATGATGTTGAACTCGACGACGGATTGCGCGGCATGGACCGTCCAAGGGAGGCCGCGTTTCTTCGCCTCGGCTTTACTCGCTGTCAGAATCTCATCGGTATTGTTGTCGACCTGTACCGGCGAGACGACGCCGTTCAGCCGCCCGCTCGGGTGTTTGCGCAACTCATCGATCAGGTCGAGCGCCGCCGCGAAGTTCTTTTCGCCCAGCGCGATGTCTTCGTTGTATTTCAGCTGATGGGCATTGTCCCGATACCAGGTCGCGGTGTTGAAGCCTGGTGCGGCGTACAGACGCAGCCCGCTGCGTTCCATCACATCAACCCAGCCCGGATAGGGGAAGGTGATGTCGACCAGGGTCGTCACGCCGCTGCGCATCAGATCGGCGTAGGAGATTTCCGCACCGTGCTTGAGATCTTCCCGGTCGATCGAATAGGCGCAGGAGCGCTCGTACAGGCCGGTCATGTAGTGTTCGGGGACGCTGTGGTCCTCGCGAATACCGCGATAGAAAACCTCGCTCGCCGGGTGCGCGTGGATGTTGACGAAGCCGGGGATCAGGCATTGACCCGTCCCGTCGATGACCTCATCGGCATCGCCGTCATAGCCCTTGCCGACGAAGCTGATCTTGTTGCCGGTGAAGACAAGGTCGCCGCCGCGGATGTAGCTGTGGCTCTTCGCGCCTTCGTCCCAGGCGACGATCCAATCGACGTTCTTGAAATGCGTGGTCATGCGAGGCCCCCAATTTGTCTCACTGGATAGCCTATGACTGTCAAGGGTCGCCGTACAGCGCGCCGGTCGAAGTTTTCAGGAACGGCGCTAGCGGGATCTCCTCCTGCTTGAGGAAACCCTTCACCGGCAATGATCCGTCGCGGACCATCTGGATGACCGCGCAGACCGAGGCGGAGGTCGTCCAGGCGATGGCCGTACGCCGCTCACCCGCGACGTCGATGGGCAGGTAGGCGCGAACGAATTCCTCGCGCTGCAGCCGTCCGTCGTTGAGGCCCTCGGCGGAGACATGGACGTAGACCACGTCGTCGTCGACCGGCGGCTTCGCGTGGGTAAGGATCTCACCCGCCACGTCGCGCTGCTCGCGCATAAGCAATTCGTGAAAGAAGAAGTTCATCAGCGACATATGGCCTGGATAACGCATGGTCTTGTAGTCGAGATTTTCCACCCGCCCGTCATAGGTCTCGCACATGGTGCCGAGTCCGCCCGAAGTGGTGAAGGCTTCCAGCTTCACGCCGTTGACGTAGACGGTCTCGATCCACTCCATCGGCGAGACCCATTTGTGCACGCCTTCCTCGATGACCTCGCAGTCGTTGAGGTATTCGTTGACGACGCCCTCCGGCGACCAGTTGAAGGCGTAGCCGAGCGCCGACCCGCAACCGGATCGAGCGGACCGTATCGAAATGCTCGGCCAGATGCGCGCCGACGATGCCGACGAACCCCGGCGCCAATCCGCATTGCGGCGCCATGATGCCTTTCGAAGTTTTGGCCAGATCGCGGATCGCCTGAGTCGTCGGCACGTCCTCGGTCAGGTCGAAATAATGCAGGCCGAGCCGATGCGCCGTTTCCGCGACTCCTTTGTTCAGATGATAGGGCAGGCAGGACAGCACCGCCTCGAAACCTTGGAGCGCGATGCTCAGCGCGTCGGCCGAGGCGACGTCGAGGTCCCGGCAGTCGAAAGGAAGGACGCGCCGCCGCTGCCGGTTGTCGAAGCCGATGACCTTGAAATCCACCTCGTGCAGCAGGGTCGCCGCCAGCGCGCCGACTTTTCCGAGACCGAGGACGGCGATCTTGCGGAACGGCATTGTGTCCACTAGGCCGGCTGTACTTCGACGAAGTTGGTGTTGTAGGTCGTGGCCCCGCTCGGTGAAGAGAAATCTCTCGTGACGGCGTTGGCGCAACCCTCGGTATCGACACCGTCCGCGCCCGGCGTGAACCAGGCGCCTTCCTTGATGGTGACGACACCAGGGGCGACGTCGTCGGTCACCCGCGCGGGAAGTTCCGTCGCGCCATGCTCGTTGTATACCCGCACCTTTTTACCGTCAGCGATGCCGCGCGCCGCCGCGTCCGCGGTGTTGATCCAGACATCGTCCGGATCGACCCGCGACAGCTTCGGCTGGTTGCCGTGCACCGAATGTGACCGCGCCCGAGATTTCGAACTGCAGTAGCGTAGCGGGAATTTGGCATTGTCTTCGGCATGCGGAATCCAGGTCGGGATCGGCGGAATCGAGCCAAGCCCGTAGGGATCGGGATTGTCCGCGATCATGGTCGAGTAAATCTCCAACTTGCCCGACGGTGTCGAGAAGGGGTGGTTCTCCGGGTCGCGGATCTGCTTTGCGTAGGCGACCGCATCCTCGGGCACGGGAAGACGCGCGACCCCGTTCTCCTTGAAGGCGTCGAAATCGTCGATCCTGTCCCGCGTGAAGTCTCGCAGCCACGCCTCTTCGGGTTGATTGTTGTAGCCGTTTATCCCGACGCGCAGCGCCAGGTCGGCGAAGATGTCGATGTCGTCGCGGCAGTCATACATCGGCTCGATCGCCTGCTGCATGTAAATCGCGTAGTGTCCCGTGCCGGCCCAGGGCAGGTGGATGTCGTTGCGTTCCCAGAAGGTCGTCGCCGGCAGTACGATGTCGGCGTGCCGGGTGGTCGGTGTCAGGAAATGGTCCTGCCCGACGATGAATTCCACGCCATCCAGCGACTCGGCGGTCTTCTTCGCGTTCGGCGCCTGATTGAACAGATCGCCGCCGCTCGAATAGATAAACTTGATGTCCGCCGGATAGCCGCCGCTCTTACCGCGCGCGAGCAGATCGGCGAGCAGCGGCGAGGACACTTTCGAGTCGATCGGATTCTTGCCGATGGGCAGGCCGCCGATCCCGCAATATCCGGTCGCCCCGTTGCTGGCGCCGGAATTGCCGCCGGGAACGCCCGTGTTGCCGGTGATCGCCGCGAGCGCGTAGGCGGCGCGATGGAACTGTTCTCCGTAGGCGCTGCGTCCCGGCCCGTAGCCGCCATGAATCGCGGCGGGTTTCGTCTCACCGAATTCGACCGCGAGCCGGCGGATCGTGTCCGCCGGGATGCCGGTAATCGCCGCCGCCCATTCCGGTGTCTTGGGGATGCCGTCGGCCTCGCCCACCAGATAGGCGCGATAGGACGATCCGGCCGGCACGCCATCCGGCAAGGATGCCTCGTCGAACCCCAGCACGTGGCGGTCGCAAAAGGCCTGATCGTGCAGGCCTTCACCGACGATGACGTAGGCCATGGCGATCAGCGCGGCGGCGTCGGTGGAAGGCCGGATGAAAATATGCTCGTCGGCGAGCAGCTTGCTGGTGCGGGTTCGCCGCGGGTCGACGCAGACGATCCGCGTCCCTTGCTTTTTCGCGTGTTTCAAGTACGGGATCGTTCCCGTGCCGAAGGTCCCGTCGCCGGGCGACCAGCCCCACATGACGATCAGCTTGGAGTTGACGTAATCGGTCGGCTCCCGGCCGGCGGCCTTGTAGTGCGTTTCCGGCCCGAACGTCATCGCGACGGAATATTCCTCCGCTTGGCAGGACATGTTCGACCACATATCGGTGCAGCCGCCGAACATGTGCAGGAAACGCCGTAGCGTCGCGCGGCTGTGCAGCTTCGAGGTGCTGCCGGAGCGCGAGGCGTCGAGGATCGCGCCGTTGCCGTATCGCTCGCGCACGCGCAGCAATTCGCGCGCGATCTCGTCCAGCGCCTCGTCCCAGGTGATCCGCTCGAACTGGCCGGAACCGCGTGGGCCGGTGCGGCGCATCGGATATTTCAGCCGGTCCGGATGGTAGACCCGTTCGATCTGGCCAACGCCGCGGGCGCAGGCGGGTAGCGGCGGGTGATCCGGGTTCCAGCGCCGGGAATCTGTGGAGATTTTAGCGATCTTTCCATCGACGACATGCGCGTTGACGACGCAGCGGCCGCCGCAATTGTGGCCGCAGGTACTGGTGACGACGGTCTCGCCAGGTTTCGCCGCGGGTCGGGGCGCTTCGTACAAAGTTTCCATGTTCATACCGCACTCTAATCCCATCTGCTTCCAAACGTTTCCAGCAGTCTAGCAAATCTGGTGAAAATTTACTTCGTTCCTGGTGGAAGTATGGATTTCGGCAAAATCGATCCCGGAGAATCCCGCTTGCGCCGTTGCTGTCCGGACCGTTTGGATGGTCCCGTAATCCCGTCGGCAAAAGACAAGGTTGCATAGCGGCGTCCTTGGCATCATCGTCTGGCCCGAGGCGCGCGCAACAGGCGGCGGCTAGAATTGTTATCACAAGGAGAGGGAACATGGCGTTCTACGAACTGCGTCAATACAAGGTCCGCAAAGGCAAGATGAAAGAATGGCTCAAGGTGATGGAAGAGGAGATCATCCCCTTCCAGGTCTCCAAGGGCATGGTCATCACCGGCAGCTATCGCGGCGAAGAAGACGAATCGGTTTATATTTGGACCCGTCGCTTCAAGAGCGAGGCGTCTCGAAAGGCGCTCTACAAGGCCGTCTACGAAAGTGACTATTGGCAAAACGATATCGCGCCGCGGATTCCCAAGCTGCTAAACCGCAAAGCCATGAAAGTTCAACGTATCGTGCCGACGGCCCGATCGACGGCTCAATAATCCCCACGAGCGACCCGCGGCGGAACCCATGAGCGATCCCGCCGCCGCGGAAAGCGTCGAGACGCCCTATGGCTGGGTCGTCGTCGCCGCCTCCAATTTGCTGGTGGCGACGGCGATCGGCGCCAGCTATTTGATCGTCGTCAGCCTGAAGCCGATCGCCGCGGAGTTCGATTGGCCGCGCTCGATCCCGTCGCTCGCCTATTCCCTGCTGATGGTCGGCGCCGGGTTCGGCGGCATCGTCATGGGATTGTGGTCCGACAAGCGCGGCTTGGGCGGCGTATCGCTGCTCGGCGCGATTATGGTCGGCACCGGCGCGATGTTGGTCAGCACGACGGCGCATTACTGGAGCCTGCTGCTGGTTTGCGCATTGTTCCTCGGCTTCCTCGGCAACGGCACGGTGCTGTCGCCCCTGGTGACCAATGCAACGCGCTGGTTCGATCGCCGTCGGGGCCTGGCCATCGCGATTGTCGCCAGCGGGCAGGCGATTGCCGGTGCCGTCTGGCCCAATATTTTTCAATACGGCATCGACAACGCCGGTTGGCGTGACACCTGGTTCTGGTTCGGCGTCTTCGCGATCTGCGCGATGCTGCCGCTCAGCATGGTGGTGCGCCGCAAGCCGCCGACGCCCGTTGCCACCGGCGGCGGGCTCGGTGGCGCGGCCTACGATATCGGTTCGGCCCCGAAACTGGTGCTGATCCTCTTGGGTCTTGCGATCATCGGATGCTGCGTCGCCATGGCGATGCCCGCGGTGCATCTGGTCGCCTTGTGCAGCGATCTCGGTTTCGGCGCGGCCAACGGCGCGCGCATGCTGTCTTTCCTGCTCGCCTGTTCCTTTGCCAGCCGGCTCGTCTTCGGTTGGCTGTCGGACCGGATTGGCGGCTTGATGACGATCCTGATCGGGTCGAGCCTGCAGGCGATTACGCTGTCGAGCTATATATGGATCGATGGGCTGGTCAGCCTCTACATCCTGTCCGGTGCGTTCGGCATCGCCTATGGCGGCATCGTTCCAGCCTATACGCTGGCCATCCGGGAGCTGTTCCCGGCGCGCGAAGCGGGGTGGCGCATCGGCGTGATCTTCCTGTGCGGCATGTCCGGCATGGCGCTCGGCGGCTGGCTCGGCGGCTGGATATTCGACCTGATGGGCCACTACCAGTACGCCTTCGTGACCGGTGTCGCTTTCAACCTCGCCAACCTCTCGATCATCTGCTTTTTGCTTTGGATCGCCGGGTCGCGGCCGTTAACGCCGGCCCTCTCGTGAAAGTCTGGCCTCGCGGTGCGCGATGTAGGTCGCGCTGGCGACGATGACGATCGAGCCGGCGATGGTCCAGACATCGGGGGTTTCGGCGAAAACGTAATAGCCGAGCAACACGGCCCAGACGAGTTGCAGGAACGATAGGGGCTGGGTAACCGCAATCTCCGCCGCTTGATAGGCCCTGGTCATCGTGTAGTGGCCGAGCGTCGCCAAGGTCGCGGTGGCGAACAGCCAGGCCAGTTCCTCTACGGTCGGCGTACGCCAGGTGGCGATAGCAAACGGCATCAAGGTCAGTGTCACGAACAGCGACATCAGCGCGATAATTACTTCGCTGGGTTCGGTTTCGGTGAGTTTCTTCGACACCAACGCGGAGGCGGCGAACAGGGGTGCCGCGGCGAGCTGCGCCAGGGTGCCCAGCTCGATGGTGACGAAGCCGGGCCGGACGATGACCAAGGTCCCGAAGACACCGATCAAAACCGCGATCATCCGACGGATACGAAAACGCTCGCCGAGGAAGAGCGCCGCCCCGACAGTGATGAAGATCGGCGTGGTGTAGCCCAACGCGGTGACCTCCGCGATGGGGATCCGCGCCATCGCGAAGAACCACAGCATGACGCTTATGCCGTGTACGAATCCGCGTACCGCGTGCAACCCCATACGCGGCGTGATCACGTCGCGCGCCCTGATCTTCAGGAGAAACGGTGCCAAAAGCATAATTCCGAACGCGTAGCGGATGAAGGCGGCCTGCGGTGCGCTCATGTCGCTGCCCAGGTGGCGCACGGTTCCGGTCACGCCGACGAACAGCAATGTCGAGGCCAGCATCCAGGCCATGCCCTTGATCAGGCTGCCGGATTGTTGTGTGCCGTGCGCCATGCGGGCTGTCTAGCACGGTTGTCGCGAATTGCGGCGACGCAAAATGTGCGGGACAGCCATGCGCTGCGTGGCCGCGCCGAACTTGATTAGAAGCGCGCTTGTCTTTCTAAGCTGCCGCCTCGGCGACGACCCGCATGGCCTCGATGGACGCGCGCCCCAGGAGCATCGTCCCGACGGCTTGTGCGCCGGACGCTTGTTTCCAGGCCTGAATGCGATCCTTGATCCGATCCGCCGACCCGACGAGGCAAAGTTCGTCGACCAATGCATCCGGTACGGCTGCCATGGCTTCCTTTCGGCGCCCGCCCAGAAATTCGTCCTGGATACGAATGGCGGCGTCGGCGTAGCCGAGCCGTTTGGCGTAGTCGTTGTAGAAGTTCTTCTCGCGAGCGCCCATGCCGCCGATATAGAGCGCCAATTCCGGCTTGATCGCGTCGCGGCAGGCTTGAAGATCGTCGCCCATGGCGACCCGCACATAGGGTGCGATGTCGAAATCCGCTAGGCTCTTGCCGCCTTCCGCCTTGGCCAATCCTTCCTGCAGAGGGCCGGTAATCAGGTCCGTCTGTTCCGGTGACATATAGATCGGCAGCGTGCCGTCCGCGACTTCGCCGGCGGTCCTCAGCCCGGCGGGCGAAAACGACGCTGTGTAGATCGGGTTGGCCGGGTTACCGTGCAGGATGCTCTTCAAGGGCTTGCCAAGGCCCGTCGCGCCCGGTCCCGCATAGGGTATCTGGTAGTGCTCCCCTTCATGCTTCAAAGGCTCCTTGCGGGCCAGGATATTTCGCAAAATCGCGATGTATTCCCTTGTTCGCATCAGCGGCTTGCCGAAGGCCTCGCCATGCCATCCTTCGATGACCTGCGGTCCGGAAGGCCCGACACCCATCAGAAACCTGTCGCCGGACATGGCGTTCAAGGTCATCATCGTCATCGCCGCACAGGCCGGCGTTCGGGCGGACATCTGCATGATACCCGCGCCGGCTTTCAGCTTGGTGGTTCGGGCGAGCACCCAGGTCAGCGGAGTTACCGTATCGGCGCCCCAGCTTTCGCCGGTCCAAACGGAATAGAAACCCAAGCGTTCCGCTTCAAGAACCCTTTCCATATCGGGGCCGCCACTTTCGCCTTTGTACTTCAGGAGCATTCCAAGCCGCATGTGCGTCGTCCTTCGGTGTAAATTTCAATATTCTCGGGCATGTTAAGGGCGCGCGCACCCGATGCAAAGCGGCGCGCGATACAGATCAAGGCCACGCCATGACTGCGCGAATTGCCGCTTCGAGCCGCCGTCGGTCGGGCAATACCTCTTCTTCGATATGCTGGCCGAAGGGAACCGTGACGTCGGCGCGGGTGACCCGCTTCACGGGCGCTTTCAGGTCGCCAAAGCAGTTTTCCGCGATGATGCTGGCGACCTCTGCCGCGAAGCCGCAACTGCGGTGGGAATCGTCGAACAGCACGGCGCGGCCGGTCTTGGCAACCGACGCCGCAAGGCCTGCCCGGTCTAGCGGCAGCAGCGAGCGCGGGTCCCAGACTTCGATTTCAATCCCGTCCGCCGCTAAGGATTCGGCACTGGCAATCGCGTCGTGAACCAGATGACCGACGGCGACGACGGTCACGTCCCGGCCTGCGCGCCGCACCACGCCCTGCGCCAATGGGATGGCGTCCGCTTCTTCACCGACCGGTCCCTTTGCAGCCATCAACCGGACCGGTAAGAACACGGCGACCGGATCGTCTTCGCGGATTGCGGTTATCGTCAACCCCTTGGCGTCGGCCGGAGTCGCCGGCATCACCGATTTGATCCCGGCATGGATCAGATAGGGGTAGGGGTTGTCGGAGTGCTGTCCGGCACGCCCGCCGCTGGCGCCGCAGCCCATCACCAGATAAGTGGTCGCCACATGGCCCTGGCCGCCCAGCATCAGCGGCAGTTTCGCGGCCTGATCGACGAGTTGGTCGAAGGACGGGAAGATCAGCGAGGAAATCTGGTACTGGATGACGGGCCGCCCGCCGGCCAATGCGGCGCCGGTACCGATGCCGGTCATCGCCGCTTCAGAGATCGGCATGTCGATGATCCGGTCGTCGCCAAAGGCATCCTGCAACCCGCGCATCTCGCCGCGGCCCTGCCCGCGGATGTTCTCGCCCAGCACGATGATCGATTGATCGCGCGCCATTTCCTGGAGGAGCGCTTCGTTCAGCGCTTGCGCAAAGTTCAATTCGCGGCTCATTCCGAAACCCCCGCCGGGAAGCCCGGATAGGATTGGGCGTACATGTGGTCGAGCGCGGTCTCCGCTCCCGGTAGGGCGCTGTCTCGCGCGCGAAGGATGGCGTCCTTGATCTCGTGGTCGACGTCCGCGTCGAGGGCCGCGCGGTCGGTCGCGCCCCAGCCTTCCGTTTCGTCGAGCCTTTCCGCCGCGACGGTCAGCGGATCGCGTTCGCGCCATCTGGCGATTTCCTCCGCCGCGCGCGGATCGGCGCTACGCAGAGCCGTGTTGTGCGCTTCAAAACGGTAGGTAACGCACTCCAGGAAACCGGCACCTTCGCCGGCGCGGGCCCGCGCCACCAGCCGTGCGGCCGCTTCGGTGACGGCTTCGACGTCCATGCCGTCGATTGTTTCAGCTTCCAGCCCAAACGCCGCCGCGCGGTCGGCGAGCGACCCGCGAGCCATGTCCGCGATCGGCGAGGTGATGGCGTACTGGTTATTTTCGCAGACGAACACGACGGGAATATCCCAGATTGCGGCGACATTGAGGGATTCGAGTACAACGCCCTGGTTCATCGCCCCGTCGCCGAAGAACGGCACCGCGACATGGGGCTCGCCCCGGTTCTTGAACATCCGCGCCGCGCCGCAGGCCATCGGCGCGCCGGCGCCGACGATGCCGTTCGCGCCGAAGATGCCGAGCCCCAGATCGGCGATATGCATCGAGCCGCCCCGGCCCCTGTTGTATCCCGCTTCGCGGCCCATCAATTCGGCGAACATGCGCATCGGATCGCCGCCCTTGGCCAGGATGTGGCCGTGCCCGCGATGGGTCGAGGTGACGACGTCGCGCGTTTCGAGCGCCGTCGCCACGCCGACGGCGACGGCCTCCTCGCCGATATAAAGATGGGCGTGCGCCCGGATCTCGCCGGCGTCGATCAGTTCCTCCGTACGTTCCTCGAAACGGCGGATCAGTCGCATTTGACGGTACTGGGCAACCAGTGAGGCGGCGTCGAGATTGGATGTGGGCATGAGCGTGCCTGTCGATTGCGCATTTACGGCGATGATCCTAGGGGAAACGGCGGAACCGAGAAACCGAAGCGCGAATTTTGCGGCGCTAAGCCCGTATCGTATAACCCTTGCGAACAAAGTACGAAGTTGGGACGCGATGGCCGACAAGTCAGACAAACCGTTGCCGCTGCTCTTCACGCCGATCACCCTGCGCGGCGTGACGTCGCGCAACCGGGTCGTCGTTTCGCCGATGTGCCAGTACCATTCCGACGATGGAGGGCCGTCCGACTGGCAGCTCATGCATCTCGGCCGGCTCGCCGCCGGCGGGGCGGGGATCATCTTCGGCGAGGAGACGGCGGTAGAGGCGCGCGGCCGCAAGACCTATCTCTGCGCCGGCATCTACAAGGACAGCCATGTCGCGGCCTATCGGCGGATCACCGACTTCATCCGCGAGCAGGGGGCGGTGCCGGCGATCCAGCTCGGACATTCCGGGCGCAAGGCGTCCTGTCATGCCGCGACCAAGGATTGGGCGCCCTTGACCGACGCGGATGCGGCTGAAGGGTTGCCGCCCTGGCAGGGTCTCGCGCCGAGCGCGCTCGACCAGCTGACACGCCGTTTCCTGCCCAAGGCGATGGACGCCGATGACATCAAAACCGTGCTGGACGCGTACAGAGACTCGTGCCGCCTCAGTATCGATGCCGGTTACGACATTGTTGAAGTCCACGGCGCGCACGGCTATCTAATCCACCAGTTCCTGTCACCGGTCAGCAACCACCGCAACGACGCCTACGGTGGCGATCTCGAAGGCCGCATGCGGTTTGCGCTCGAGGTGGCGGAAGTCGTGCGCGACGTTTGGCCGAACGACAAGCCCGTCTTCTATCGCGTCTCGGCGGTCGATGGCGAAGGCGGCCTCTGGGACCTTGAGGACACCGTCGTACTGTCTAAGGAATTGAAAAACCGAGATATCGACCTGATCGACTGTTCCTCGGGCGGGATTTCAGGCGACTCCGATATGCCGATGGTGCCTCGGGTGCCGGGCTATCAGGTTGGGTTCTCCGAGCGCGTACGGCGGGACGTCGATATCATGACCATCGCGGTCGGCGGAATCACCGAAGCGCGCCAGGCGGAGGATATTCTGCAAGCCGGGCAAGCCGATCTCGTCGCCTTGGGGCGCGAGTTCCTGTGGTATGCCGATTGGACGGCGCACGCCGCGCAGGACCTCGGCATCGAGGATCCGTTCGGGCAGATGCCGCACGAGTACGCGTACAGGCTCCGGCAGCGCGAAGCGGCGAAATCGATGCCGATCAACCAGGGCGGCAAGGAAACCCAGGATGCGATGAAAGCCCTGTTGGGCTAGTGTCCTGATCGTGAAATTCAAAGGATTGAATTTCGCGTGAATCAGCACACTAACTATTTGAATCTAGTGTGATTCAGATTCCAAATTTCGTCGCTTTCAATGCGACGACCTTCAGAATCATCACACTAGGGAGGCGACGATGACAGATGCGGCAAGGGGAATGCGCCAGGACTTCGTGGTCCGGCCTCTGTCCGAGCTGATGGCGGCGGAAGTCATTGGTCTGGATCTCACGCAATCCTTCGATTCGGCGACCCGGGACGCGGTTTACCAAGCCCTCCTCGACCATCAACTGCTGGCGTTCCGCGATCAGGACCTCACGAAAGACCAACAGGTCGCCTTCACGGAGCAGTTCGGTACGTTGGAAAAGCACACCCAGCGCAACCGGGGCACCAGCGCCCATCCGCTGGTCCATATCGTTTCCAACCTGGACGACGACGGCAAACCGACCGGCAAAGTGGGCTCGCTGCGCTGGCACTCGGACAAGTCCTTCCGCGCGTTGCCCTCCATGGCGACGATCCTGCACCCCGTCGTCCTGCCGCCGGAGGGCGGCGATACGGTCTTTGCCAACATGTATGCGGCCTACGAGGCACTGTCGGCAGCGGAGAAGGAAGAACTCGACGGCGTCGGCGTCGTGCACAGCTGGGAGCTGTCGCGCGACAACATCGGCCGCACCATCTCCGAATGGGAAAAGCGCGACGCGCCGCCGATGACCCATCCACTGGCTCGGATCCATCCCGATACGGGTCGGAAATGCCTGTTCATGGGTACGCACGCCTCGCATCTGGAAGGGATGCCCATGGAAGAGGGCCGCACGCGCATCGAGCAGCTCGAAGCGCAGGCGACGCAACCACAGTTCCTCTACCGTCATCATTGGGAAAAGGGCGACGTGGTGATGTGGGACAATCGCTGCCTGCTGCACCACGCCGACGCCAATTTCGACGCCGCCCGACACGCCCGTGTCCTGCACCGCACCTGCCTGCGCGGCACCGCTACGAGTTGAGCGATCCGGTTGTTCGTCGCACAGCCATCCCTATATAGTCCGGCAGACTAATTAGATGGAGGTGCCGTTATGGCGCAACGCGACTGGGTGATCGAGCATATGGACCGGTACAAGGCGACCGGTGGCGAGGAAGGGCATATCTGGAAGGGCGTCGACGGCAAACAGAGTCTGCCTTGCCTGATCCTGACGACGACGGGCCGGCGCTCCGGCAAGCAGTACGAGACCGCGCTGATCTACGGCAAGGACGGTGACAGTTACGTAATCGTCGCCTCGGTCGGCGGCGCGCCGAAAAGTCCCCTCTGGTACGAGAATCTGGCTGCCAACCCGCAGGTCGAGCTGCAGGTCATGGCGGACAAGTTCACCGCCACCGCGCGTACCGCGTCGGGCGAGGAACGCGCCCGGTTGTGGACGATGATGGCGGAGATCTTTCCGACCTACGAGACCTACCACGAGAAAGCCAAGGACCACCGCGAGATCCCGGTCGTCGTGCTCGAACGCGCCTAGGCGGCGTGGCCGCGCCGCCGATCGAAGCGATCGCCGCGCAAGATCACGCGGCACAGGCGGCGCTGCGCGACCTAAACAACGCGAACGCGCGCGAAACCTCGTTCCTGACGGATGAGGACTGGCGGGCGCTTGTCGCCGGCGCCTTCGTCGCGACCTGCGTTCCCGACGCGGCGGCCCTGCTGATCACTTTCGATCAGAATGCCGATTACCACAGCCCCAATTTCAAATGGTTTCAGGCGTGCCGTCCGCGCTTCGTCTATGTCGACCGTATCGTCGTATCCGGCAGCCATCGTAAAAAGGGGCTGGCTACCCTTCTGTATCGCGACCTGTTCGAACAAGCGCGGGCCACTGGCCACGATCGCATCGTGTGCGAGGTTAATCTCGAGCCGGTCAATCCGGGCTCGGACGCATTCCATACGAATTTGGGTTTCGCGGAAGTAGGACGCGCTGAACTGGAAGCTGGCGGCAAGTGGGTGCGGTATTACGAGAAACTGCTTTAGCGCTCAGCAGTCGGCGCTGTCCGTTCGCGCGCCCTGGCCGAAACTCTCGCCGCCGGCGTCCATGTGCGCTTGCTCCTCTGCCGTACTCTCGCGCCCCAACACCGCGTTGCGGTGCGGGAAGCGGCCGAAGCGGGCAACGATGTCCCGGTGGCGGGTCCAACCCTTGATGCTGCGATCCACATAGGCGTGCCAGGCGGGGTCGGCTTCCTGCCGCAGCGCGCGCAAGAGGCCGAGGCCGCGATCCTGTTCCGTGACTTCCTCGGCATGATGGAAAGGGTGGTAGAGCCAGATGCGCGCGACCGGGTGCAGCGCCCGGTCAAGCCCCGTTGCGATCGCCGCGTTGACGATGTCGAAGGCGCAGGAGTCTCCGGCATAGGCGTCGACCGTGTTGCGGTAAAGGTTCCGGGTGAATTGGTCGAGCAGCAGGATCAAGGCCAGCGCGCCGTCGGGCGTATCCTGCCAACCCATCAATTCCCGGGCGCAGGCGCGCGGCACCAGATCGCCGAAGCGCGCGCGGATTTCCTCGTCTACCGCCGGTCCGCCCTCGTACCACCAGCTGCGCCGGGCGGCCGCCCGCTCCGGAGCGTCACGGCTGTCGGCCAGCCAAAAACCGACGATGTCGGCGATGGTATCGGTGTTCATGGTAGGGTGATCCTTGAAGCGCGACGGCGCGAAATTTAACCGGGAGACATTCTCCATGTCCACGGCTCTGATCACCGGGTGCGATTACGGCATCGGCTTCGAATTCGCAAGTCAATATGCCGGCGACGGCTGGCGCGTGCATGCGGTGTGCCTCGATGCCGAGAGCCGGGACAAAGTGGAAGCGCTCGGCGATGTACGTTTTCACCACGTCGATGTATCCGACGAAGCGGTTGTGAAAGCGCTGGCGGAAAGCTTGAAGGGCGAACCGATCGATCTGCTGATCAACAACGCCGCGACCTTTGCACCGGACGGGCCGGGCACGTTGCAACGTTACGACGGCGGCACGATCGAGTGGTAGTCGTTCAATCACACCAAAACATGTCGTCCCGCACTTGATGCGGGATCCAGGCGACGCTTGTGACGGACGGTGTTCCTGGATCCCTGTCTGTTGGGTTTTCTTGCCAAATCGAAGATTTGGAGAAAAGCCGCGTCTGGGATGACACGAAGGTTGCAATACGGAGCCTTACGAGGCGTCAGTCCACCCGGACCAGTAGCTTGCCCATATTACGGCCCTGATAGAGCATTTCGATGGCGCCGCGTGCCGCCTCGGCGCCGTCCAGCACATGCTCGTTGTAAGCGAGCCTACCCTCGCGGACCCAGCCGGCCAATTCGGCGATCGCTTCGCCGTAGCGGTCCTTGTAGTCGAGCACGAGGAATCCCTGGATCCGGGCGCGCGCGACCAGGAGCTGCCGGTTTATACGCGGTCCGGTCGGGATCGGGTCCCAGTCCGTCAGCGCCGCCGTGCCGCAAATCGCGATCCGCGCGCCCTGCGCCAGGCAAGTCATGACCGCGTCGCTGATCGGGCCACAGGTGTTGTCGAAATAGCAGTCGACGCCGTCCGGACAGGCCGCCGTGACTGATTCCGCGATATCTGCCGACCGGTAGTCGATCGCGGCGTCGTAGCCGAAGCTGTCCCGGCACAGCGCCGCCTTCTCCGGACCACCGGCGATGCCGACCGTTCGGCAGCCCTTGATCTTGGCGATCTGGCCGACGGCGGAACCGACCGAGCCGGCCGCGGTGGAAACGACGACCGTTTCGCCTGAATTCGGCTCGCAGACATCCAGCAGCCCGAAATAAGCGGTAACGCCGTTGATCCCCAGCACGCCCAAGGCGAGGGAGGCGGGCAGTTCGCGCTCTTCGATCCTGCGGTCCACGTCGCCGCCGTCGCTGACGGCGAAACGCTGCCAGCCGAACCAGCCCGACACCACGTCACCTTCATCGCAGTCCGGGTGGCGGCTGGCGACGATCTCGCCGACGGCCAGCGACCGCATGGTCGCGCCGATTTCGACCGGCGGCAGGTAGTTCGGCGCGTCGTTGACCCAGCCCCGCATCGCTGGATCGACCGACCAGTATTCGGTCTTGACGAGAAATTGGCCCTCGTCGAGTGCCGGCACCGGGCCGTCTTCCACCGCGAAGTGACCTGCTTCCGGTACGCCCTTCGGCCTGCTCGCGAGAACGACGCGGCGATTTTCCAGATTGGCGGCCATGACGGTTTCTCCTATTCGCTCGGCGCAACATCCAGCCGCGCGACGATGCCTTCCAGCTCCGGTGAAGGGGCTGGGTAGCGCTTCAGCACCAACGGGTCGTGGCCCGGCACGATATGCCGGTCGCTCGGCGCCAAGGTGCGCAGGCGTTTGAAGCCCTCGAGCATCTGAAACATGCTCTCGTGCGTCAGGAACGGCGTACCGTCCGTGATGCTCTCGTAGTAATGCGCCACGTCGGAGGCGAGCACGATCCAGCCGCGCTTGGTGTGCACTCTTAGCGCCTGCAGCCCGCGCGTGTGGCCGGGGATGTGGTACAGCTCGATGCCGGGATAAAGCGCCTCGTCGCCGTCGTGGAAGACGACGCGGTCGCCGTAGAGCATGGCGATCATCTGCTGCACGTCGCCCAGCACGAAGGAATGGCGCAGCGCCTTGTGCGTCATGGCGCGGCCGGTGACGAAGTTCATCTCGTCGTCCTGTACGTGAAAGCGCGCCCTGGGGAACAGTTCCAGATTGCCCGCATGGTCGTAATGCATGTGCGTGATCACGACATCCTCGACCGTGTCCGGGTCGACGCCGACCAGCCGCATGCCGTCGCTCGGGCAGCGCAGGAAGGTCCGGCCGCGCCGCTCGCCCTCTTCCCGGCCGTAGCCGACATCGACGACGACCGTGCGTTCCTCGCTGCGGATCACCCAGACGAAATAGTCCATCGCCAGCGGCGCGTCGTGCGGGTCGCCATGCACGAAGATCGTGCCCCGCGCGCCGACCCGGTCGCCATATTTGATCGCGTAGGCTTCGTAGACGGGTAGGGTCATGTCTGCTTCTCCCTACGCTGGCGCGAGCGCTTCCAGCGCCTTCCAGTCCGGGTCCGGGCCGCCGTCCGGGTCGAAGGGCTGGATGCAGACATGGGTCGCGCCGGCGTCCTCGTGCGCCTTGATCCGGACGCGGATGTCGTCTTCGCCGCCCCAGGCGCACATCGCGTCGAGGAAGCGGTCGGAAGCCTCGCCGGTGAACTCGTCCTCGGTGAAGCCGGTGCGCAGCCAGTTGTTTCGGTAGTTGTCGAGCCGCATGTAGCGCGCCAGCTGCTTGGCGGCGACTTCGCGCCATTTGTTCTTGTCGGTGGTCAGGCAGATTTTCTGCTCGACACAGAGCCATTTGCCGGGGCCGAGGATATCCGCTGCCATCGCCGTGTGCTCGGGCGTCACGCAATAGGGGTGCGCGCCCTGGGTCATGTCGCGAGACAGGGCCAGCATGTTGGGACCGAGCGCGGCGAGCACCACGTTCCGCGCGGGAACCTCTATATCGACGTTCGCGGCTTCCATCGCCTCCAGGTAGGCGCGCATGGTCGCGACCGGTTTGCGGTATTCGTGGCCGCGCTGGCCCTCCACCAGCGGCACGTGCGAGACGCCTAAACCGAAGATGAACCGGTCGTCGTACAGGCTGTTCAGCGTGTCGTGGCCGGCCCGCGCGGTCAGCGGATCGCGCGCGTAGATGTTGGCGATGCCGCTGGCGAGGCACAGTTTCGAGGTCTCGCCGAGCAGGAACCCGCCCAGCGCCAGCGACTCGTAGGCCAGCGATTCCGGATACCACAGCACGTCGTAGCCCAGCCGCTCGACGCCCTGCGCCAGCTCGGCGAGTTTCTTCTGCGACAACGCGTTGGTCGAAACCCAAACGCCCGATTTTCCCGGCTGCATGATCGCATTCCTCCCTGTTGGTGCCGTTCAAGGCTACACAGCGGCGGCCGTTCCGGCCAGTCATCGGACGGCGATAAGGAGTGGTGTGGGCACTGATGTCCCGAACGCTGGTCTAACCGGCCAGGTACCCGATCAACTCCCGTAGTGTCTTGGCCGGCGTTCGATCACGTCGCCAGATCAGGTGCGTGCGGCTATCGCCGAAGGGTAGGGGCAGGTCTTCGATCTCGAAGCCGTCGCGATGGGCGCTGCTTTCCGCCGAGATGCGCGGCACGACCGCGAACCCGACACCGGCGGTGACGCAGCCGAGCATGCCGTCGAGGGTTCCCATTTCGATGATCGGCACGGGCGCCATGCCGGCGCTGCGCAGCCATTGCTCGGCCTGCGCCCGGTAGGAACAGCCGTGACGGAAGGCGATCAGCGAGGCCGGCAGATCCTGATCCTTCGGACGGACCCGCACCAATGTCTCGCGGAACGCCTCGGTGCTGTCGAGCGCATCATGGTCGACCTGGCCCGCGACGAAGGCGGCGTCCGCGTGACGGTCGAGGACGGCGGAAACCAGCTCGTCCGTGGTACCGGTCGTTAGCGATAGCGGTGCGTCGGGAAAGCGTTGATGCAGCCGCTTGACGAGAGGGGGTAGCCGCGTCGCCATGGTGTTTTCCAACGCGCCCAAGCGCAACCCGGCGCGCTCGCCATCCGCGTCCGCGACGACGGATTCCGCCTCTTCGATCAAGGAAACGATCTGTTCGGCGTAGGCTTCGAGCCGGTTGCCGGCCTTGGTCAGTTTCGTGGCGCGGCCGTCGCGCTCGAACAGGGTGACGCCGAGGCGATCTTCGAGTTTGCGGATGCGCGCGGTTACATTGGACTGGACGCAACCAAGCTCGTCCGCGGCGTGGGTAAAACTGCCGCTCCGCGCGATGGCGCGGAAGGTCATGAGATGGCGTGTGTCGATCATTTTTTCATTTTCTATGATTTCAGTTCAAGAGTTATATCAAAAATAGTGATGCTAATAGAAGGCGGTTTGCAGGCGCTCCTACCGCGTCCTAATCTTCCGGGAACGAAAGGCAAAGAGGGAGCAGGAACATGGATATCAAGCGTGCGAACGACCGGCCAACCAAACAAGCGCCGGAGGACAACTTCACCGGTCAGGTCTACCAGGATCCGGTTATCGTCGGCACGGCGCCCTCGCGCATGCGCGCCACCAACGTGTCTTTCATGCCCGGCGCGCGGACGGCTTGGCATTCGCATCCGGTCGGGCAGACGCTCTATTGCGTGACCGGCATCGGGCGGGTCCAGCTCGAAGGCGAGCAGGTCCAGGAATTGCATCCGGGCGATACGGCCGTCATCCCGCCGGATACGCGGCATTGGCACGGTTCGGCGTCCGACCGCCTGTTCATTCATCTCGCGATGTCGGAGGTCAGCGATACGGGCGCGGGCACCGAATGGTTCGAGAAGGTCAGCGACGAAGACTACACCAAGCCGCCGGCGCCGGTGACCTGACGCGGGAACCCCGGATGATCACGGTCGAACGGCGCGCCGCCGAAGCGGCCCAAGCCCGACCCAAATCTATCCGAGGTGCCGGCGGAAATGCGACAGCGTGCGCTCCCGCGCGATGGCCGCCTGCGCCTCGTTATAGGGGTCGTAGCCGAAACGGTTGAAGCCGTGTTCGGCGCCGGGATAGACGTGGATGTCCACATTGTCCCAGGCGCCCATTCGGGCTTCGATGGCCGCCACGGTATCCGCCGGCACGTGCGGGTCGTTTTCGGCGAAATGCATCAGGATTGGGCAGTTCAGATTGTCGGCCTCGTCGAGATGCTCGTCGATCTGGACGCCGTAATAGCTGACCGCCGCGCCGATCTTGTGCCGGACGCTCGAAAGGTAGGCGAATTTGCCGCCCAGACAGAACCCCACGACGCCGACCTTGCCGGTGCAAGCGTCATGCCCCTCCAGCTCAGCGACCGTGTCGGCAAGGTCGCCGGCGAACTGGTCGGTGTCCATCGCCGCGCGCAGCGCCTGCGCCTTGTCGCGGCCCTCTTCGGTATAGGGCAAATAGCATCCGGCTTCCTGGCGCCAATAAACGTCGGGGGCCAGCGCGACGAAGCCTTCCTCGGCATAGCCGTCGGCGACCATCCTTATGTGCCGGTTGGTGTTGTAGACCTCCGGCAGCACGACGATTCCGGGCGCTGGTGTTTTCTTGGGCAGCGCCTGGTAGGCCGCGAACACATTGCCGTCCGCCGCGACGACTTCGATTTCCATTCCCATGCTTCAACCCTTTCCGGTGATTTCGTTGCGGACGATCGTGGCGCCCTCGACCATCGCCTGCAGTTTTCCGAACGCCACGTCCCGCTGCAAGTATTTCATACCGCAATCGGGCGCCGCGATCAGCCGGTCAGGCGATATGTGCTTCAGCGCGCCGCGCAGCCGTTCGGCGATCAGCTCCGGCGTTTCGACGTCTTCCGTGCCCAGATTGATCCCCGCGCGTTCCTGGTCGTGCAGCGCGGTCAGGGTGCCGTCGTCCTGCGCTTCCTCGAGCAGCGCCTCCGGCACCCGCCACACCTCGCGCATGCGCACCCGCGGCGGCCCGCTGCCGAGCAGCTTGTCCTTGTCCACGAGCCAGTCCGGCTGCGGATAGCTGCCCACCAGGGTGGTCGGGATCAGTTTGTCGAACATCGCCTAGTTTCCGATAGATGCGGTGTGGGCGAGCCTATACCAACGGGGGACCGGTTTGTAAGGTGTGTTGCCAGATTCTATGGCTATCGTATTTATCGGGAGGTTCCGCCATGCCCTTTGAAATTCGTCGGATAGGTCCTCGTTTTGCCGGTGCCGAACGCGCGACTGTTCCTGCGCGACCTGGTCGAGCACGCGACCCAGCCGCAATTCGTCTATGCTCATGAATGGCGCGCGGGCAATCTGGTCATGTGGGAAAACCGCCAGGCCATGCACTGCGCGCGTTCTTTCCCGGCCGCCGAGCCGCGCGACATGCGTCGGACGGACTCTGGCGGGTGACGGTCGAACAGGTAGCCTAAAGGTTGAGTGAAAGCCTCCGCGCCGCCGTGATCGTAACGAGCGCCAGCAGCGAGAAAATGGCGGCCGCAACGAAGACCATCGCCGGCATGTTTGCATCGAGGAGCCAGCCGAACAGCAGCGGCGCGACACTGGAACCGAGCGCGTAGCCGACGAACA
>CAYLTU010000075.1:0-21234 GCA_964386465.1 uncultured Rhodospirillaceae bacterium | reverse complement strand
CAAAGAGGACCACGCCGGTGCCAGCGTCCGCGATACCTTTGACGCCGATGAGATCGCGCGCATAGGGCTGTACATAAGGGAAGCTGTAATAAGCTGCTAGAGCGGCGCCGATCCACGTCGCCAGTGACAGAACCTCGCGGACCAATCCCCGAAAGTAGGCGAGCAAACCCGAGACGATTAGAACGATGACAACAACGATGTCGGTAATTTCAAAAGGCATTGTCATCTTTTCGGCCTTTAGGAACCTGTCCGAGTAATGCTTAGGAACTGCATCGACCGGAGCGGCACGCGCGCCGCTCCGGTCGATCCGAAGAGACGCGTTTTCAAGGGCTTGGGACGTCGTCCGGCGCCGCTCGCGGTGCCCCCGGCATCGCCACTCAGTACCTTCCTAACCCAAACCCTTGAAAACGCGGTGCAGTCTATAAGCATTACTTGGACAGGCTCCTAACCGACCGCCCGGGGTTTGACTGTTCCCTGATCGGGGAACAGTCCCAGAAGATCGGCGACGGTGGCGCACTCAACGACCGAAACGCCGTCAGATACCGTTTTGCCGCGCCATCGCGGCGTGAGCGCCTTGGAGAAGCCGAGTTTACCAGCTTCCTTCGTGCGCGCCGCCATTTGGCTGACCGGGCGAATCTCTCCGGACAGTCCGATTTCGCCGAAGACGACCATTTCGCCTGGCAAGGGCAACCCGGAGAGGGCGGAAGTCAAGGCTGCTGCGACGGCCAAATCCGCGCCGGGCTCACTGATGCGCAACCCCCCCGCAACATTTAGATAAACGTCCTTTCCCGCGAAGTTCATCCCGGCGCGCGATTCCAGCACGGCCAGGACCATCGAAAGCCGGCCGCCGTCCCAGCCGACAATGTTGCGCCGTGGCGTTCCAAGCGGCGACGGGGCGACCAGTGCCTGAATTTCGACAAGCATCGGGCGGCTGCCTTCGATCCCCGCGAAAACGGCGGCGCCGGAAATATCGTCGCTCCGGTCGGCGAGAAACAGTGCGGAAGGGTTGGCGACTTCCTCTAGGCCGCGTTCGGTCATTTCGAACACGCCGATCTCGTCGGTCGGACCGAAGCGGTTCTTGACGGCGCGCAGTATGCGGAATTGATGACCGCGTTCGCCCTCGAAATACATCACCGTATCGACCATGTGCTCGAGCACACGGGGGCCGGCGATCGTGCCCTCTTTGGTGACGTGACCGACGAGCAGCAGCGTGATGCCACGGCGCTTCGCCAGCCGGATCAATTCCTGTGCCGATGCGCGGACCTGACTGACCGTGCCTGGAGCGGATTCCAGCGCATCGAGATACATCGTTTGAATCGAATCGATAACCACGACGTCCGGCGCGTCCTTGCCATCTAGACTTGCGATAACGTCGCGGACGTTCGTCGCCGCGGCGAGGTCGACCGGGGCCCGGGTTACCGCGAGCCGCTCGGCTCGCATCCGGACTTGATCTATCGATTCCTCGCCGGAGATATAGGCGCAGCGAGCGCCGCCGCCGGCTCTTGTCAGACCGGCAACCGCTTGCAGCAACAGCGTCGATTTGCCGATCCCCGGGTCGCCGCCGATCAGCAACGCCGAGCCCGGAACAAGTCCACCGCCGGCGACGCGGTCGAACTCGCCGATCCCGGTCTTGCGACGCGGCAGAGGCTGTTTTTCACCATCGAGACTGACGAAATCGATATTCCGTCCAGCGCGTTTCGTGGCGCGGGTCTTGCCGCCAACAGGCGCGGAGTCAGGTGTCGCTTCTTCGGCGATCGAATTCCATTCCCCACAGGCGTCGCACCGGCCCGCCCATCGAGGATGAACGGCGCCGCAGGCCTGGCAGACATGTTGTGTTGTCGCGCGCGCCATTCAATCGCTCTCCCGTTTCGTCACGGTTCGCATCACAACCGGCGCAGTTCCATCTGGATCGGTCCTTCCGCGCGGCCATGGATGAATTGATCCACGTGCGGTTCTCCTGAACTGTCGATTTCGTCGGTCCGGCCGACCCAAATGATTTTCCCTTTATACAACATTGCGATGTGGTCGGAAATCTTACGGGCGCTGGCCATGTCGTGGGTGATCGATAACGCGGTCGCGCCCAGTTCACGGACGCATTTGACGATCAGGTCGTTGATGATGTCGCCCATGATCGGATCGAGGCCGGTGGTCGGTTCGTCGAAAAAGATGATGTCCGGTTCCGTCGCGATAGCGCGCGCCAGGCCCACGCGCTTCTGCATCCCGCCGGAAAGCTCGGCCGGCCATAATTCGCTCACTTCGGCGCCGAGACCGACGGCGGCAAGTTTTTCCAGGGCGATCTCCTTTGCCTTCGCTCTGTTAATACGCTGACCCTGAATAAGGCCGAACGCGACGTTTTCCCATACCGGTAAACTGTCGAATAAGGCGCCGCCTTGGAACAGCATGCCGAATTTGCTATTGATTCGTTCCCGCTCGGCGCGGCGGATGCCGACTATCGATTCGCCGTCGACTTCGATATTGCCGCTGTCCGGCGTCAGCAGGCCCAGAATGCATTTTAGGGTTACCGACTTGCCGCTCCCGGAGCCGCCGATAATCACCAGCGATTCGCCCGGCGCGACTTCCAGGTCGATCCCGTCCAGGACGACCTTGTCGCCGAAAAGTTTGTGGACGCCCGTGAGTTTGATCTTTGGCGTGCTCATGAGGTGAGGAACAGCTCGGTGATGATGTAGTTGAAGATCAAGATCAGGATCGAAGCGGAGACGACCGCATTCGTCGTCGCCGCGCCGACCCCTTGCGCGCCGCCGCGGCTGTTATAGCCGTTGTAGCAGCCCATCAAGGTGACGATGAAGCCGAAGGTCGCGGCCTTTATCAGTCCGGAGAACACGTCGATGAATTGGAGAACCTTGAAGGTCTGGCTGATATAGACGCCGGGATTGAACCCGAGCTTGTAGACCGAAACGATGTAGCCGCCGAAGATACCGATGATGTCGCCGACGAACACCAGCAACGGCAGCATCGTCAAACCGGCGATGATGCGCGGCGCAATCAGGTATTTGAATGGGTTCGTCGATAGCGTGTCGAGCGCGTCGATCTGTTCCGTTACCCGCATGGTGCCGAGTTCGGCGGCCATGGCCGCCCCGATACGTCCGGCGACCATCAGCCCCGCCAGGACCGGTCCCAGTTCGCGTGTGATGCCCAGCGCCACGACCTTGGCGATGGCGTCTTCCGCCGAGAAGCGTGAAAACCCGGCGTAGGTCTGCAGCCCAAGCGCCATGCCGGCGAACAGGGTCGTCATGCCGACGACCGGCAGCGAGTAGTACCCGATGTCGATCATTTGCCGCAGAAGCAGCCGGTAATAAAAGGGTGGCCGGACGCAGTGCGAAACCGATACGAAGGTGAATAGGGCCAGTTTGCCGGTCGCTTCGAGGAAGCCGAGAAACGCCTTACCGACCGGTTGGAACGGATTCACGCGGCGGTCTCGATATAGCGCCTGCGGTAACGGGAGCCGAGCCCGGTCAGGAGTTCATAGCCGATCGTCCCGGCAGCCGTCGCGACCGAATCCAGATCGTTGTACGGACCGATGAGGTCGACCGAGTCGCCCGGTTTGGCATCTTGGGCGTCGCTGATGTCCAAGGTAATGAGATCCATCGATACCCGCCCGATCACGGGCACCGCAGTGTTCCCGATATAGGCGACGCCTTTACCGCCGAGACTGCGCGGGAAACCGTCCGCATAGCCGGCCGAGACGGTCGCCACTTTGGTTGGGCCTTCGAACCGATGCGCGGCACCATAACCAACGGTCTGAGGGGTGTCAACGTCGCGGATTTGGAGGATTTTTCCTTGTAATTGAACAACTTGCGCCATTGGATTGGGGCGTTTCGGTTGCGGTGAAACGCCGTATAGGGCAACACCCGCGCGCACCAAATCGAAGTGCCATTCAGGGCCCAGGAACACACCGCTCGACGCCGCGAGCGACCGCGCGGTGGCCGGCAAGGATCGGGCCGCTGCCGCGAATTGACTGCGCTGGATTGCGTTCAGCGGGTGCGCGGGCGTATCGGCGCAGGCGAGGTGGCTGAGCAGGAGAACGAAATCGAAAGCGTCCAGTCGGTCCGGCGCGGCGGCGAGCGCGTCGGTTTCGCGCGGTGTCAGGCCGAGCCGCGACATGCCGGTGTCGATATGTACGGCCGCGGGCAGCGTCTCATCCTTCGCGCGGCAGTAATCCGACCAGAATTCAATCTGACCTGGATCGTTAAGGGTCGGCCGGATACGGTGTTCGCGACAACCGTCCCCGTCGCCGCGCATCAGCCCGTTGAGGTAGTAGATGGCGGCATCCGGCAGCAGCAAGCGAAGGGCGATCGCTTCGTCCAATGTCGCGACGAAAAATGTCCGGCATCCGGCGTCCGTCAGGGCCCGAGAAACCGGCCCGACGCCGAGGCCATAACCGTCGGCCTTGACGACGGCCGCACATTCGGCCTTCCCGATGCGGTCGGCGATAAGGCGGTAGTTTCTTTTCAGCGCGCCGAGATCGATCGTCAGCACGGATGACGCATGCGGCGGTCCGGAATCGTCAACCACCACGGAAATCTGTTTCGTCGTGACGGCGTTCGAGATCCGCGAACCGCGTCAATGCGCCATTGAAGTAGACGTCGATCGTGCCGACTGGACCGTGGCGCTGTTTGGCGATGATGATGCTGGCCGTGTTCTGCACGTCTTCCATGCGTTGCTGCCAACTCTCCGCACGCTCATCGAAGTTGCTGCGCTTCTCGTCGGGTCTCTGAATTGGCTCGGCTTTCTCCAAATAGTATTCCTCGCGGAAGATGAACATGACGACATCCGCGTCTTGTTCGATCGATCCCGATTCTCGCAGATCGGACAGCTGAGGCCGCTTATCTTCGCGGTTCTCGACCTGCCGGCTGAGTTGCGACAGCCCGAGTACCGGCACATCGAGCTCTTTCGCCAATGTCTTCAAGCCGCGGCTGATTTCGCCAATTTCCTGTACACGATTGTCGTTACGTTTGCCCGGTACGCCTTGCAGGAGTTGCAGATAGTCGACGATGACTAGTGCCAGTCCGCCGTGCTGTCGCTTTGCCCGCCGCGCGCGTGTGCGGACGGCGGAGATCGAAAGCGCCGGCGTATCGTCGATCAGCAAGGGTATGCGGTTGACCTCTTGGCTGGCCGTGACGAAGTGGGTGAACTCCTCTGCTGTGACCTCGCCACGGCGCAGCTTGTCCGACGGGATTTCCGACCGTTCCGACAGAATTCTGGTCGCGAGCTGTTCCGCCGACATTTCTAGGGAGAAGAACAGCACGACGCCACATTCTCCCGACTCGGGATCGTCCTCTGCCGCTTGTTGCGCCGCTTTCGCTGCTCTGAAGGCGATATTCGTCGCTAGCGCCGTTTTCCCCATTGAGGGGCGCGCCGCCAAGATTATTAGATCGGAGGGATGCAAGCCGCCGAGCTTTCGATCGAGCAAATTCAGTCCGGTGGTGATGCCAACTACATGGCTGTCCCGCTTGAATGCCTGATCCGCCATATTGACCGCAGTGACCACGGCTTCCTTGAGCATCACCGCGCCGCGCTCCGTCTCGCCCGTCGTCGCGAGGTCGTAGAGGCGCTGTTCCGCCGTTTCGATCTGGTCGCCGGCGGTGACGTCGACATCGCCCTCATAGGCCTCGTTCACGACGTCTTCGCCCAGCCCGATGAGCGAGCGCTTTAGGTAGAGATCGTGGACCGTTTTCCCGTATTCTGCCGCGTTGACGACCGAGATGACCGCCGTCGCCATCTCATAGAGATACTCCGTGCCGCCAACCTCGCCGAGTGCCTCGTCACCCTCGAACAGGTGTTTCAACGTTAGAGGGCTCGCGACCTGCCCGCGTTCGAGCAGTTTTGAGATCGTTTCGAAAATTCGGCCATGCACCGGCTCATAGAAATGATCCGGACGCAGGAAATCGGCGACCTGCTCGAAGGCCCGGTTGTTCGTCAGTATGGCGCCCAACAGGGCGGCTTCGACTTCCGTGTTGTGCGGCGGCGTACGGTAGACCGGTCCGGTCCCGGTGTCGCCGTGCAGGCTCGTGACGTTTACATCTGCGTTTTCCATGGTGGCAACTAATACCGAAATTCACGATCCGCGAATGCGATACGTCGGCGGACTTCTGAAAAATTCAAAATAGAAACGCGCATGTCGGGGGTAACTTAGCAACGGTGAAAACCGGATGTGGATAAAATGAACAAGTCGACTGTTTCGCCTGGGTTTTCAAAGAAACGGGCCGCATGCAAACTCTGCACGCGGCCCTGAAATCGGTGGAATATTAGCGAATCGGTTTATTCGGGTTTCTGTTCCTCGTCGCCTGCGGCGGTACCTTCGGCTTCGGCTTCCGCTTCCGCAGGCGCTTCTTCGGCGTTCGTTGCAGAGGCGTCGTCCGTTTCAGCTATTTCTTGCTCAAGCAAGGATGCCTCCGGTGCCTCATCGACATCTTCGCCACTTTCGGACGGGATGATCGCATGGCCGAGTTGCTCTTGCGTCTCGGCTTCTTCTTCGGACTGGGCGACGTTGACCGTCACGGTAACGGCGACTTCCGGATGCAGCCGAATGCGATAGTCGTGCAGGCCCAGCATTTTGAGTGGCCGTTCCATCAGCACCTGATTGCGCGCAATCGTGAAACCGGCCGCCGACACGGCGTCTGAGATATCGCGGCTGTTGACGGAACCGTAAAGCTGTCCATTGTCGCCCGCGTTGCGGATTATGGCGACGGTGAGCCCTTCCAGCCCCACGCCGACTTTCTCCGCCTCCGACCGCTGTTCCAGATTGACGGCCTCGAGTTGCGCCTTTTCGCGTTCGAAATAGGCGAGATTGTCTTCTGTCGCGCGAAGCGCCTTTTTCTGCGGCAGCAGAAAATTGCGCGCGAAGCCGGGGCGCACGGATACGACTTCGCCCATTTGACCCAGTTTCTCGATACGTTCCAATAGGATGACTTGCATGATTTCTACCTCCGACAACGGATGGTTCAGGTGAAACGCCGTCTCAACCCGACCCATTGCTCGATCAATCCCAACGCGGCAACGAATATGATCAGCCGGTCGAAAATGATCAGCATTCCGTAAAACAAGATGAGCAAGAAGGGCCCGGCAGGTTTGTTGCGGCACATTGTGTGGACAACAGCGAGCCCGATGAAGAAGAAGGGGATGAACAAGATGATGGCGAGGTTGGCGCCGTAGTAGCCGACCGAATCAGGAAGGAGCATGCCCGCGGTCGTCGCTGCGGCCGTCACGGCGGCTAGCGGTATCCAGTGCGGCAGCTCCATCAACGCGATTTTGGGCGACGGACGATAGTTCTGCTGAAAGCGTGTCAGGATGCCTTGCGCCAGCACGGCATTGAAAAGGTTCATGATCAGCCAAGATGCTACGGCAAACCCGGGCAAGATCGGCGCGATCTTCGCAACGAACAGATCCCGGTACTCGGCGGCCGATTGCGCTAGCAAGGATTCCGCCATGCCCTCCGTGAAACTCTCGACGGACCCTTCAAACCCGTCTGGCAGAAAGCTAAGCCACAGTGCGGCACCGGAATAAAGCAAGGCGCCCAATATGCAGAGCGTAAACACCATGTTTCCCGCCGGGTACCAGACTGGATTACCCTGCGTGTCGTTTCGCGACATCAACGCCTGTCTGATAAACACGATGGCCGGCATGGCGGTGACGACAAGGAAGACCATGGCCGTCACGCCGCCGCCCGGAATCCACACCCCGACCGTCGCCGCCACGCCGGCTGTTGCCGCTGCCGTCAAACCCAAGCTGAGGCCGACCAGATACAGAGGCAACGCCGTAAAATAGGCGAAGAACAGGCCGCCGGGCAGCGCGCCGGCAAGGCTATAGATCAGAACGCTGGCGGCACCGCCGCCAATCGCCAACAGCCAGTAGCGGGACAATTCACGATCTCCGCGCGACGCTACTGAATGACGTAAGGCAGCAGGCCGAGATAGCGGGCCCGCTTGATGGCCCGTGATAGCGCACGCTGTTTCTTGGCGGATACGGCGGTGATTCGGCTCGGCACGATTTTGCCGCGTTCCGAAATGAAGCGCTGTAGCAGCCTGACGTCCTTGTAATCGATTGTCGGGGCGTTTGGGCCGCTGAACGGGCACGACTTGCGGCGGCGAAAAAAGGGTCGCCGACCGCCGCTTTCGGGTCTACCGGCATTCATGATGCGTCTCCTGCGGGCTCGCTGGCCTTGGTTTCCTCGGTCTTCGGCGGCGCGCTCTCTTCTTTGCGCGGTTCACTCCGGCCCCGGTCCCGATCGCGCCCGTAACGGCCGCCGCGTTCGCTGCGGCTTGCCATCATGACGGAGGGTTCTTCCGGTAAATCGTCTGACCGCAAGGTCATGAACCGCAAGACGTCCTCATGCAGACCCATCTGACGTTCCATTTCACGGACAGAGTCGATGGAAGCATCGATATTAAATAGGACGAAATGCCCCTTCTTGTTCTTTTTCATGCGGTAGGCGAGGCTCTTCAGGCCCCAATATTCGCGGCGAGCGATCGTGCCACTATCATTGGTGATGATCTCCGCCATCGCGTCGGCGATCGCCTCGACCTGGGTCGAGGAAATGTCCTGTCGCGCGATGAACACGTTTTCGTAGTACGGCATTAGGGACTCCCTATGGCTAATGCGGTTCGGCGTCGCTATACCGGCGATCGGCCCGAACCAAGAGCCGGTTGCAACAGGCAGCCGGCAAGGAGTTATGGTTACGGAAGGCGCGCACTATACACATTTCGAACATCCGGGAAAGCAAAAACACGGGCGCCTTCGCATGGCGATTATCGTCGGCTTTCGATATAGTGCGCTCGTCGAAATGCCTTCCGGAGAAAGCAGCGGTGATAGCTTCGATGACCGGTTTTGCCCGCACGCGGGGCGAACATGGCGCTGACTCCTGGGTTTGGGAAGTAAAGAGCGTCAATGCACGCGGCCTCGATATCCGGGTCCGCTTGCCATCCGGCCATGAAGACGTCGAGACCGCGATCCGCGACGCCATCGCGAAGCGGTTCCGGCGCGGGTCGATATTTGCGTCACTCAGTTTACAGCGCGCCGGTATCGACGAGGTGTTGCAGGTCGACCGAGCATTACTTGAACAGCTGATTGCGGTGACCGAGGAGTTCAGCGATACGAGCCCGAACATCGAGGCCTTGTTGGCGGTACGCGGCGTTGTCGCGGCGGCTGAGCAAGTGATTGATGAAGACACGGAGACGGCGCGCCGGAAAGCCTGCGCCGAAAATTTCAGGACGGCGCTCGATGCATTGGCGACGGCCCGCGACGAAGAGGGCGCGCGTTTGTCGACGTTGCTGGAAACACGGCTGGTTGAAATCGAAACCTTCGTCGGTGAGGCTGAGTCGGAAGCGGCGGCCCGTCCTGACGCCGTGCGGAAGCGCATGCAGTCACAGCTGGCGGACCTGTTGGATGGGACGCACGCGGTTCCGGAAGAACGGCTGGCGCAGGAGCTGGCGCTGATTTCGGTCAAGAACGATGTTCGGGAGGAGATCGATCGGCTTGGCGCCCATGTCGCGCAAGCGCGCGATCTTCTGGCTGAGGGTGAGCCGGTGGGTCGCCGGCTCGACTTTCTTTGCCAGGAGTTCAACCGCGAAGCCAACACTCTGTGCGCAAAATCGAACGATGTCGAGTTGACTCGCATCGGTTTGGCGCTCAAGGCGTCGATCGATCAACTGCGGGAGCAGGTTCAAAATGTGGAGTAGGGGGCGTTGAGCTCGGATCCTTATACGGTTAATCGGCGCGGTCTCATGTACGTATTGTCGTCGCCGTCGGGTGCGGGCAAGTCAACGATCGCGCGGGCAATACTGGAACAGGACCCTCATATTACGATGTCTGTTTCCGCGACGACACGGGCGAAACGGCCCGGGGAAACGTCAGGTAGCGATTATTTTTTTATCGATCGAATTGAATTCGACTTGATGGTCAACCGACAGGAATTTCTCGAGCACGCCAAGGTGTTCGATAATTACTATGGCACGCCTGCCGCGCCGGTTCTGGAGGAGCTTGAGGCGGGCCGCGATGTCCTTTTCGATATCGATTGGCAGGGAACGCAGCAGTTGGCGGAAAAGGCGCGCGAGGATCTCGTTCGCGTGTTCATATTGCCGCCGACGATGGTCGAATTGGAGCATCGGCTCGAGACGCGTGCGCAGGATAGCGCGGCGGTGGTCGCGAAGCGAATGGCGAAAGCCGCCGACGAAATGACCCACTATGCGGAGTATGACTACATCATCATTAACCGCGACGTGGAATCGAGTGTCTCACAGGCGCTGGCAATCCTGAAAGCGGAACGCCTGAAGCGCGACCGGCAGGTCGGCCTTGGGGAATTCGTCAAAGGGCTGCGTCAGGGCCGGTAAGGCTCTCGAGCGACCGTGCCAACGCGGCGAACTCGGCGATGTCGAGTGTTTCGGCGCGCCGGGTCGGGTCGATCGCTGCCGCTTCGAGCAGCGTTAGCGGATCGACAGGGAGGGTCTTCAACGCGCCGCGCAGCATTTTTCGGCGCTGGCCGAAGGCGGCGGCCGTCACCTGTTCGAGCACGCGCTGGCTCGCAGGGTGGGGAAGGGACGCATAGGGCGAAAGCGATACGACCGCGGATTCGACATTCGGGGGCGGCGTGAAGGCGCGGGCCGGTACATTGAACAGTTTGCGTGTCCGGCAGCGCCAATTTGCTATGACCGACAGTCGGCCATAGGCCGGGTCGCCGGGTTGCGCGGCAATGCGGTCCGCCACCTCGCGCTGGAACATCAACGTCATCCTCTCGAAACAGGACGCCTGCGAGAGCCAGCCGATCAGCAACGGCGTGCCGACATTGTATGGCAGATTGGCGACAATCTTTCTCGGCTCGCGACCCAAGATGGATACGTCCACGTCGCGCGCGTCCGCCTGCCGAATTTCCAGTCGGCCCGCCGTCGCGCTTTGGAGTTCGGAAAGGGCTGCGATGCATCGGCCGTCGCGCTCTACCGCGATGACGTTTGTAGCGCCCTCACTAAGCAGCGCGCGGGTTAGGCCGCCCGGTCCAGGACCGATTTCGATTATCGTACCCTCGTTCAGAGGGCCGGCCGCCCGCGCAATCTTTGCCGTCAGGTTCAGATCGAGCAGAAAATGCTGGCCCAGCGATTTGCGCGCACCTAGGTCGTGGGCGGCGATAACGTCGCGCAGCGGCGGCAGCGCGTCTACCGCGTCACTCAATGGACTTGAGCGCCGCGGCGCCGCCGCGCCATGGCGCTGGCCGTCTTCAGGGCAGCAACGAGACTGTCTTCGTTCGCGACGCCTGTGCCGGCGATTTCGAATGCCGTGCCGTGATCAGGCGAGGTGCGCACGAACGGCAGCCCCAGCGTGATGTTGACCGCGCCGTGAAAATCGATCGTCTTGATCGGTATCAGCGCCTGGTCGTGATACATGCAGATTGCCGCGTCATAGCCGCTGCGGGCGCGTTCGTGAAACAGCGTGTCGGCAGGTTCCGGGCCTCTAACCGACAATCCTTCCCGCTTCATACGCTCTACAGCTGGGCGGATGATGTCGATTTCCTCCCGTCCCATGGCGCCGCCTTCGCCGGCGTGCGGGTTGAGGCCGGTCAGTGCGATATGCGGTTGCTCGATCCCGAAATCGCTGGTCAGAGCCTCGGCCGTCGCACGAGTCGCCTCGATAACCGCTTCCATCTTTAGATGCTCGATAGACTCGCGCAGCGACATGTGAACGCATACGGGTACGACGCGCAATTCGGAACAGGCGAGCATCATGACCGCGCGCACGCCCTTCCCAGCCAGTTCGGCGAGGTAGTCGGTATGTCCGACATGGCTGAAACCGGCATCGACCAGGACCTTTTTATGAATTGGATTGGTGACGATGGCCTCAGCGAGTCCACACTGTACTTGCTCTACGGCCAAGTCGATCGCGGTGATTACCGCTGCAGCATTTTCTTGTTGCGGCGTTCCGGGGACCGGTTGCCGGGGCAGTCGGTGCACGAGCACGGGTAGCGCATTCGGAAAGACGTCCAGCGCCTCTTCTGGGACTTCGATCGGTTTCAATGCCACCGGCCAGCCGAGACGGTCCTTAAGTGTGTCAAGTCTATCCGGGTCGTCGATAAGATAGAAGGGTGGCACGTTCCGGGATTCGCGTTCCAGCCAAGCCTTTAAGGCGATCTCTCCGCCAATCCCTGCAGGTTCGCCCATTGTTAGAGCGAGTGGACGCAAATCTTTCATACTGAACTTAACCTCGGAGGTCGACGAATGCCGAGCGGCGCAAATCCCGAAGGTAACGCCGTGCGACGAGTTCGGCGCGGCTTTGCTGCAAGCCCCGGCGTACCTTTTTGCGGCTGACCGGCTTTCGTTTCGGCTCTACCCGGTCACAGACCATCAATATGAGCGTGCGGCCAGATGGTGATACGACGGGTGCGCTGGTCTCACCAACTTTCAGCGGACCAACGGCTTTGCGAAACTCCGGGGATAAATCGGTGAGTTTCAGCTTCCCTAATGGCCCGCTCTCCGGCGTGCCAATCTGTTCGATCAGCTTCGGCAAATCGTCGCAACCGGTAAGGGCGGCGCGGATATCACCGGCCAGCGCATTCTGTGCGGCGGTGTCCGCGGTCCCGGCGGCCGGCAGCATAATCTGATGCAGATCGACGACGGCATTGCCAGTCTGCGATCCCTCCGGCTGCCGTTTGTCGCGTAACAGAAGCAAGTAGTACCCTGCCAAGGTCCTGATCGGAGCCGACACTTGTTTTGGTTCCAGTTTCAGCAAGGCATTGTCAAGCTCCCGGCTGAGCCGTCCCGGTTGAATCCACCCGATATCGCCTCCCTGCGCGGCGCTGGTGCTTTGCGAAAAGGCGCTCGCGATCGCAGCGAAATCGGCGCCTTCGCGAATTTGTTTATGGAGCCGGAGAGCGGCTTGGCGGATTTGGCCGTCCTGGTCGGGATCATCGACGGACAGAAATATTTCAGCGACGCGGTAGCGAGGCTTGTTGCGCAAGGCTTCAACGCGCTCGATTTCGCCGTCGACTTCGTCATCCGTTACCCGGACTTCGCGACGCAGGCGGCGCGAAATCGCCCGGCCCCAGGCAATCTGGACATGTAGCTGCCGACGCAATGTGCTTACCGAAATCCCATTGCGCAGAAGAATATTGGACAATCCAACGGCCGTCATTTTGTTCCTTTTTGCGATCTCGGACAACGCCTTATCGACGTCCCGGTCGCTCACGGAAACATTCAGCCTGCTGGCCTCCTGCGACTGCAGTTCTTCGTCGATTAGGTTCCTTAGTATCTGCGACGACAGACGTTGACGGTTTTCCCGCGTGTTCGGGACACCGGTCGACCATACGACAAATTTCATACGGTTAACGACATCAAGAGCAGAGATTACGCGGTCGTTTACGACCGCGGCGATACGCAGAACATCTTGCGCTCTCGCAGCTCGATCGAAAGATGCGCCTAAGCTTAGGGCAGCCAATGCAATGGCTATAGGTCCAAAGAACCTGATCTTGAAAGATGAGCGCGCCATGTGTTGTCGGTTTAGGAGCCTGTCCGAATAATGCTTATGAACTGCATCGACCGGAGAGGCGCGCGTGTCAGGCTTGGTTGCGTCGGCGATGCCGACGGCATCGTCAAGCAGCCACAACGCGGCACGCGCACCTCTCCGCTCGACCCGAAGGGCCTCGTTCTCAAGGGTTTGGGACGTCGTCCGGTGCCGCTCGCGATGCCCCCGGCATCGCCACGCAACACCCTCCCAGTCCAAAACCTTGAGAACGCGGTGTAGTCTATAAGCATTATTCGGACAGGTTCCTAGTTGGCCGATGTCGTTACGGTGCCGAGATGCTTAAAAGCGAGGCGGAACAATAAATCGTCCGATGGCTCGAAATCTGCATCCCTCGTAAAACTGCGTCGTGCATGGGTCGTGAATTTAAAGCATTCGTCTTCGTAAGTCAGACTCATCCCGGCAAAAAGTGTGCCGCCATTCTCGCCAAGATTCCGTTGAGACTGCACTGCGACCGACCAATTATCGTCGATTTGGGAACTGAGAACAAAATTTAGTTCCTCGCGGTCGCCGAAATTAGCCTCACTCGCATCGCCCTCGATGAAAAAGTAGTTGCCGGAGAAATGCAGAGCTTTTGCGCCAAGTGAAAAACCGACCTCGTTCCGTTTGAAGTTCGGATTGTCGGAAGCCGAACGGAACCGGTACAAAAGGTTGATGAATTTGTTCGGTCTAATTTCGACACGGCCTACAAGGTCGGAGAGATGGCGTTCGATGCCGACTTCGTTTGCCAGATCGTCGTCGGCGTGAATCCGGTAGCTCTGACCGAAAAACGCGGTCGATCGGCCGTCGCCTTCGCCAAACACGCCCAGTTTTACGCCATAGATTACTTTCTGGCCGCTTTCCACGCGGTCGATCCCGGGGAAACGGTCGGCACTGAGAATGTTGGTGTCGTCGATTTCCACAACGACGCTATCTTCACTAGGAATTGTCGCGGGATTGCTACCGTTCGGCGAGACGACAATCGCGGCAACCGGTTCTATTACCTGCCGGATGCGGTTCGAACTCCGGACGAACGGATACCGCCAGTTGACAGTCAATTGCGGAAACAGTCTTCCGGTAAAACCGTCCTCCTCGTTGCTTCCGTCGGCCTGCTGGACGAAATACAAATCGCTTTGCAAGGTTGTACGTATGGTCGTTATGTGACCGGCATTGGCCGCAAAGGGGATCTCGTAGCCGAACTTCAGTGAAGTGCGCTGCGTATCAGCGGCATCTTCACGATAGATCGACAAATAATTCGCATCGAAGTCGAAGCGTCCGCCGAAAGGGGTTGGCGTTCCGATATGGTTGAAGTCCAGGATCGGTGCTACCAAGGGCGTATTCGGACGCACACCGTTTCTGAGATCCTGGTAGAGGTATGTGTTTGCCGCCGCATAGTTTCGGCCGCGGAAGCCTTCAATAGACGCGTTCGACGTTAATGAATTGTCCTGGCTACCGAAGAAGTTGAACCGCCGTAGGTAGCTGCGGTCCGTCGCCCGCTCTATGTCGAAGCCCGTTCGCCAAGTTTGGTCGATATCGTAGCGTCCTTTGCTGAAGAGATGACCACGAATTTCGTTCCGCCGGACGTCTTCGACAAAATCGGTGCCGATGTTACGGTCGGCCTCCGTCAGGCTGCCGGAAACTTCAAACTCGCCGGCGTTAAAACGGCGCCGGTATTCGCCGGCGAACACGACGCCTTCGTCGCGTGTGTAAATCGGGGAAAACGTCGCGTCTTGGCTGTCATCGATGGCCCAGAAATAGGGCAGCTGTAAAAAGGCGCCTAGATTCCCGCTCGATCCAAAGGACGGCGTCAGAAAACCGCTCTTTCGCTTCACCGTCGGGTCGGGATGGGAGAAGAACGGCGTGTACGCGACTGGCACACCGTACATTTCGAGACGGGCGTGCTGATAGCGGATTTCTCGCACGTTCTTGTCGTGAACGATCTTCGACGCCTTCAACTGCCATAGCGGGGCTTTTTCGGGATCGTCCTCGCAGACCTTGCAGGGCGAGTATACCGCCTTGGTAAGCGTTGTTTTTGTCCCGTCCTTGCGCCGGCCGCGAACCGCGGCAAAGCGGCTGTCGTCTGCCAGCAGCACGCGTATCTGATCGATGACGCCATCGCGCATGTCGTCGCTCAATTCGACGTAATCCGCGAACATCGTGTCGCCGTTCGGTTCCAGCAGAACGATATTGCCGGAGGCGGTCACACTGTTTGTCTTTTGATTGTAGGTAACCGTATCGGCGAAAAGGATACGGTCGCCCTGTGTGATCTCGACATTGCCTTTCGCAACCACGTTGCCGAGTTTCTGGTCATGTGTGACGGTATCGGCCTGTATCACCGCGGGCGCGCCGGACGGTTGCGCCGCGACATCGAACGCTGCGGCGATTATTGTAGCCGCGAGGAATATGCCGAGCGAGCGATGCACTACCCGTCCTCGATATGGAATAAAGCGGTCAAACCGAGCAGCGTGCTTACTCCGGCCGGCGTCCAGGCCGCCAGTAGGGTCGGGATGCTGGCCGACAAGCCCAGCGCATAGACAAGGTCGGACATAAAATAAAGGAAAAAACCGCTCAAAACGGCGCCACAGATGGACAAGGCCGCGCCTCCGCGCCGCGAGGTGCGCAACGAAAAAATCGCCGCAACGAGGACCATTGCCGCCAGCAATAAGGGGCTGGCGAGAAGAGAGTGCCAGTAAAGCTTATGCCGATGTCCGGAAAAGCCGGCTTTCTCCAAGGTTTCGATGAATCCGGGCAACTGCCAGAACGACATCGTTTCGGGCGAGGCGAAGCTGTCGAGTATCTTGTTTAGGGTCAGATCGGTATCGAGACGATGCCTGGCGACGTAATAGGGGCGTTTTTTCGGGGCCGAAATCCAGGCGTTCTGAATTTCCCAGTACCCTTCGCGCAAGCGGGCGTTTTCCGCGTCAATCCTGCCGATGAACCGGTCTTCGCCCTCGAACAGAAAAATAATGACCTCATGCAGTGACATGTCGCTTTGCGCAACACGGCTCGCGTGAATTACGGATTGGCCCGTCGCGTCCGATTGCCGGAGCCAAAGTCCTGCGCTGGAGACGGAGAGAAGACTGACGGAGCGCTTGAGATATCGCGTCTCCAACTGCTCGAACTTCGACAGCATCACCGACGCAAGCGGATTGAAGAGGGAGATTTGAACCAATCCGACGAGTATGGCAATGGTTGTCGCAGGCGCCAGGACCTGCCAAGCCGAAATCCCCGCAGCTCGCGTCACGACAAGCTCGTTGGCGCGTGCCAGGCGCCAAAATGCTAGCGTCGCCCCAAGAAGAACGCAGAATGGCAGCATTTGCTGCACCAGATGGGGCAGCTTGAATACGCTCATCTGCAGAACGACAATCATTCCGATCTCGTCCTTGCCAGCGGACCGGCGAAGCAGTTCGACGGTGTCAAATAGAAGCGCAACGCCCGTTACGACGGCGAAGACTGTTGCGAGCCAGAAAGCGATATGGCGCGCGAGATAGGCGGACAATGTCGCTGATAGTCCCATCGTGCGTCACGCAGCCGGGTTAAGCGCGGGTATGGGGCGACGTCGCAAGCCGGTGAGGACATAGAACGCGGCGATCAGTGGAGCAATGACAATGCCATAGAGCACGGGTACGAAAACGAGATGACGACCCGCCAAATTGTGAATGCTGATATGACCAACCGCAATGAGGCTCACCGCGATCACGGCTACGATGGTGATACGAATTTGTCCGCGCCTGCTGAACGGTGCAGACATCAGCAATGCAAGGCCAATAGCCGTATAGGTAAACGGTAATATGAGGGACGTGATGCGGTTGTGGCCTTCGGCGATCAGTTCTTTCCGCTGCAGCCGTTCATCCGTGCTGTCGCCAGGGTCGAGCAGTTCGTGGAGATAACGTTCCCGCGGGTCCCGGAAGCGCAAATATGTCGGTCCCTGGCCGGCAGCAATCTCGACGACGTACTGGTCGAAATAGAGCAGTGACAACTCTCCTTTCTCCCGGTCGACATGTTGGCGATTGCCATTGATCAGGATAACGCGCGGTCCTTTTTCCGACTGCACGATCGTTCCCTGTTCCGCCATCATGGTTATCTGTTGCTCAGGGTTCCGATTGTCGTGCACGAGAATACCGCGCAGTTCACCCAGCGCATTGCGCTCGCGGACAAACACCGTAACTTTCTGACCTAACGTATTGAAAACGCCTTCTTGTAGCAGAATGGAGCTGTAGTCGTGCCGGATAGCAAACTGAAGGTCCTTGAACTCGCGATACGACGTCGGCAGCAGGTACATGTTAAGGAACAGCATGACGATAGATGCCAGGGCTGCTGCGATCAGGCCGGGTTTGGCGATCGCTATCTGGCTTAGTCCGGTCGAACGCAAGACGACCAACTCGCTGTCGGAAGCGAGACGGTTATACGTAAAGATCGTCGCGCAGAATACGGCGATTGGCAGCACGATGGCCAGGAACCGCGGCAGCAGCAGGACGGCCAGGTAAGCGAACATGGACAATGGCAGGCCACGATTGATGATCAAATCGATCAGCCGTAAGGATTGTGTCAGCCAAATCGCAAAGCATAGGATCGCTGTGACGAATATCGTCACGCCGATCACCTGCTTCAGCATGTATCGTGTGATGTAATTCATGGCCTGGATATTGCCCTCTGCATGAGTAATAACGCGGAGGAATTTGATATACCAGGGAAATTTGCCGTTGCATCGGCGCGCTAGTGTTGGCCCTGTGTGCTAGTGTCGTCTTCTCCGAGTCGGTCAATCGCGCTTGAGATAAAGCACTTGCTCGACGCCGTATAGCGTGTCCGTTTGAAGGAAATATCGATGACATCCATGTTCTTGAAAAACTCGATGACTTTCGTCTCTGCTGCGAACGGGCTGGCGGTATCGTCGACGCCGACATAGGGCGACTTGCAGAGCAAGCGAAAGTCGCCGTTGCAGCAACCTCTATCCACGACCGCCCCCGGATCGTCCAGGAATGCTCCCGCTAACTTGCAGGAAGTTTCGTCCGTATTGGTCTTGATCTCGGATAGTTCATCGTAGTCGCGCTTTCACTTTCCGACATTGTTCTCGGTGCATAGAGAACTGCCGCGCTTACGCCGAATGAGGCACCCTAGTCGCGAATTGCAAGGCGAAACGTCTGGCGGGGCCGCGCTCGTCTTTTCCTTGATCGGCCTTTCCATCTAGAGTAGTCGATAACGATCAAACGCCTCTAAATACAGCTTTCCTCCAGTTCGGAGCCCATCATGAGAATTTCTTTTGCGTCCCCGACTTTGCCGAAAACCGGGGCGCTCGTCGTCGGCGTCAAGGACGGCAAGGATCTGACACCGGCAGCGAATGAAATCGACAAACGGACTGGCGGCGCAGTCAAGCGGGCGCTTTCATCCGGGCGCTTTACGGGCGCGAAAGGTCAATCTTTGGAGATCGTAGCGCCTGCGGGAATCGGCAATTCGCGAATCCTCCTTGTCGGGCTTGGCAAGGGATTGGGTGAGCTGGCGCAGCAAGCGCTTGGCGGACGCATTCTTGCCCGCATGAACGCGGTCGGCGAATCTGCGGTGACCGTGATGGTCGATGATGGCGCCAAGGATCTTGCCGACGCGGGCGCTCAGATCGCCTATGGCGCGCGGCTCAAGAGCTACCGGTTCGACCGCTATCGGACGAAACAGGAAGCCAGCAAGAAACCGACGCTGCGCACAATTGCGATCCGGGTCGATAGCTTTGCCAAAGCACGACGGACTTTCGCCGCCCTCGATAAGGTAGCGGATGGCGTGTTCTTCACACGCGATCTCGTATCGGCGCCACCGAACGACCTGTATCCGGTGAGTTTCGCGGCTGAAACGAGAAAGCTGACCGATATTGGCGTCAAGGTCGAAGTGCTGGGTGAGAAGCAGATGCAGCGGCTCGGCATGGGCGCGTTGCTGGGAGTCGGTCAGGGATCGGTCCGGGAAAGCCGGATGGTGGTCATGCGCTGGAACGGCGCGGCACGCAACAAGAAGCCGGTCGCCTTCGTCGGCAAAGGCGTCACATTCGATACGGGCGGTATCTCCCTCAAACCCGCACAAGGGATGGAGGAGATGAAATGGGATATGGGCGGTGCCGGTACGGTTTCAGGCCTAATGAAGGCCGTCGCCGGTCGTAAGGCAAAGGCCAATGTCGTCGGTGTCATCGGACTCGTCGAAAACATGCCGAGCGGAAATGCCCAGCGCCCCGGCGATATCGTGACGTCGATGTCCGGCCAGACAATCGAAGTTATCAATACCGACGCGGAGGGCCGTTTGGTGCTGGCGGATGCGCTCTGGTACACGCAGGATCGGTTCAAGCCGCAATTCATGGTCGACCTTGCGACCCTCACCGGAGCGATGATTATCGCTTTGGGGCATGAATATGCGGGTCTGTTCTCGAACGACGACGCCCTCAGCGAAAATTTGCTCGCGGCGGGCAAGGCGACGGGTGAAAAATTATGGCGATTTCCGCTTGCCGATGTATACGACAAGATGCTTGAAAGCCCGGCGGCCGACATGAAGAATATTGGCGGACGACCCGCCGGTTCCATTACCGCGGCGCAATTCCTGCAGCGCTTTGCAAATAAGACGCCATGGGCGCATCTCGACATCGCCGGCGTTGCGTGGTCGAGCAAGGAAAAGGACACGGTGCCGAAAGGTGGAACCGGCTATGGAGTCCGGTTGCTAGATCGTATGGTGCGCGACTTCTACGAGGAGTGATCGAAGGCGTTTTGACGGAAATACGCTTCTATCACCTGCAAAGGACGACCCTGGAAAGGGCGTTACCGGTTCTGCTGGAAAAAACGCTGGAGCGATCCTGGCGCGCCGTGGTCTTGACGCGCTCCGGCGAGCGCGTCGAGTCCTTGAACGGGTTCCTGTGGACCTATAGCAACGACGGATTTCTCCCGCATGGCAGTACCGAAGACGGAAATCCGGCGCTGCAGCCGATCTGGCTAACCGATGCTGACGAGAATCCGAATGATGCGAATGTTCTGTTCCTGACCGATGGGGCGTCGTCCCGTAATGTCGGCCTGTTCGATTTGTGCTGCGAGCTTTTCGACGATGGCGATGTTGAAACGGTCAAAGCGGCGCGCGGGCGGTGGAGCGCCTATCTCGAGGCTGGACATCACCTAACTTATTGGCAGCAGAATGATGGCGGCGGCTGGGAGAAGAAAGCGGAAGCAAATCAGCCGGACGATCCGCCAGGCGCCTGATCTAACAACGCTTCGAAAGAATGACGGCGGACCTGAGTCCGCCGTATTCCTGTATCTGTAGCGATACCGCAAATCGCGGCACCGCCTGCTGAGCATCGTACGTGGCTACGCGGCCCTGCGCAGGGTCCGCCGGCTCGACGCAGGTTTCTTCGCGCGCGGTTTGAGGCGGATGACGCGGCCTTTTGCCGGCTTCTTCGCGGTGGTCTTCTTCACGACCGGCTTCCTGGCGGCGGCCTTTTTCGCGGTCGGTTTCTTGGCGACAGTCTTCTTGGCGGCGGCCTTCTTCGCGGTCGGCTTCTTGGCGACAGTCTTCTTCGCGACGGCCTTCTTCTTCGCGACCGGCTTCTTCGAGACGGTCTTCTTCGCGACGGTCTTCTTCGCGACGGCCTTCTTCGCGGTGGTTTTCTTAGCGACGGCCTTCTTCTTCGCGACCGGCTTCTTCGAGACTGTCTTCTTCGCGACGACCTTCTTCGCGACGGCCTTCTTCGCGGTGGTTTTCTTAGCGACGGCCTTCTTCTTC
>CAYLTU010000074.1:10550-21276 GCA_964386465.1 uncultured Rhodospirillaceae bacterium | reverse complement strand
AAACTGTTACCCATGTCGCCGGTACAAACTGTTACCTATCTTCCCGGTCGGGCCATTAAAACGAAAACATCTGTGGCCGTTTATCCCTTCCCCCCTTGCGGGGGAAGGTTAGGAAGGGGGGGAAGCGCAAAGCAGGAGGAATGAAAAATGGCGGACAACGGCAGGGTCGCGATCGTCACGGGCGCGGGCAGTGGGATCGGGCGTTACAGCGCCATCGCGCTACTGAAGGCGGGCTATGCCGTCGGCCTCGCGGGACGGCGCGAGGACGCTTTGCAGGAAACGGTCGCCGAGGCCGGTTCGGACGGCGCGCGTGCGTTGGCGGTATCGACGAATGTCGGCGATGCCGCGTCGGTCGCCAATCTGTTCGCGCAGGTTAAGGCGAAATACGGCCGGCTCGACGTGCTGTTCAACAATGCGGGGACGGGCGCGCCGCCGGTGCCGCTGGAAGACCTGACCTTGGAGCAATGGCAGACGGTGGTCGACGCCAACCTGACCGGTTCGTTCCTGTGCACCCAGGAAGCGTTCCGGATCATGAAGGACCAGACGCCGCAGGGTGGGCGGGTCATCAACAACGGCTCGATCTCCGCGCATGTGCCGCGGCCCTTTTCGGTGGCCTACACTTCGACCAAGCACGCGATCACCGGTTTGACGAAATCGACGGCGCTGGACGGCCGTCAATACAACATCGCGTCGAGCCAGATCGATATCGGCAATGCTGTCACGCCGATGACCGAGCGGATGACTCAGGGCGTGCCGCAGGCCGACGGCTCGACCCGGGCCGAGCCGCGCATGGATGTCGAACATGTCGCCAACGCCGTCGTTCACATCGCCGATCTGCCGCTCGACGCCAACATCCAGTTCATGACCGTGATGGCGACCAAGATGCCGTTCATCGGGCGCGGCTGATGACGGCGGACCCGAAGAACAGCGCGGAACTGCTGCTGGTCGCCTTCATGCCGCCCTTCCTCGTCGCGGACCTGGAGAAGGAGTACGTACTGCACGACCTGTTTCACGCCGAAGATCCGGAGGCGTTGCTGGCGGAAGTCGGCGGCCGCGTTCGCGGCATCGTCGCGGGCGGCATGAAGGGACCGGACGCGCCGCTGATCAACCGGCTGGAAAATCTCGAGATCATCTCGTCCTTCAGCGTAGGCTTCGATGCGACAGATGTGGTGGCGGCGCAGTCGCGTGGCGTGATCGTCACCCACACGCCGGACGTGCTGACCGACGATGTGGCCGATCTGGGCATGGCGTTCATCATCATGGCGCCGCGCCGCATCGCGGAAGCCGAGCGCTATCTGCGGGCCGGCAAGTGGCAGCAGGCGCGCATGGACCTCGGCACCAATTTGCGCGGCAAGAAGCTCGGCATCGTCGGGCTCGGCCGGGTCGGCAGTGCCCTGGCGAAGCGCGCGGAAGGTTTTGGGCTGGATATCGGCTTCCACGACATCGTGCCGAAGGATGTCGCCTATCGCAGCTATCCCGACCTGATGTCCCTCGCGGAAGACAGCGACATCCTGTTCGTATCCTGCCAGGGCGGCGATTCGACGCGCAACCTGATCAATGGGCCGGTGTTCGATGCGTTGGGGCCGAAGGGCTTCCTCGTCAATGTCGCGCGCGGGACCATCGTCGACGAGGACGCGCTGGTTGCGGCGCTCCGGGATAAGCGTATCGCCGGTGCCGCCGTGGATGTTTTTCGGGATGAACCGAACGCGCCCGACACGCTGATGGCGACCGAAAATGTCGTCATGACGCCGCACATCGCCAGCTCGACGCACGAGACGCGGCGCGCGATGGCCGATCTCGTTCTCGCCAACCTGCGCGCCCATTTCGCCGGCGAGCCGGTGCCGACGCCGGTTCCAGACCAGCGTTAGAACGGCTTAGCCGTAGCTGCGCGCCATCCCTTCCGACGGGTCGGCCTGCGGGCCGTAAGGGACGATCGGGTAGCGCAAACCGACCTTGCCGATGCCTTCCAGCCCTTCGATGCCGCGGGCGAACTCGTCCGGCGGCATGGCGATCAGCATTTCGTCGTCGGCGACGCCGCCATAGCGCCGTTCGGCGAAGCAGGGGATCGAGATGCTGGTCTCGCGCGTCGCCAGCGCCCGGCCCCAGGAATCCGAGCAGGCGCTTTCCCCTGTGATGCTCATGTCGTAGCGCTTGTAGCGTTTCCATTGCAGCCCGTTGACGAACAAGATGATCTGTCCCGGCGTGCCGTAGAACAGGATGATGTCGGGCGGGTCGAGCCGCGCCGCGCGCAGCGGCGAGATCACCGTTCCGACAAATTTGCCGTAGGGCACGCGGGTCATGCCATCCTGATGACCGCGCGCCGCTTCCCGGTTCTCGAACCAGACGCCGTCCATATGTTCGCCCGAGAGGCATTCCGGGGCGGGCTGGTCTATGCCCAAAACGCCACCGCAGTTTCCGCCCGTGCGTACATTTTCCGCCGCGACCCCAAGCGTGAAGCCCGCCATGCGGCTCTGCGAGACGAGCTGGCAGGTCGTATGACGCCGTCCTTCCGCCGGCCAGCGCAGACCCCGCACCTCTTCCATCGCCTCTCGGCTCTCATACTGCTTCATGCCGATCGGCAAGGTGCGAATCTTGAGGAGCTCGGAAAGTTTTCCCGCGAGTTCCTTCAGGGCTTGTGCGTCGATATCGGCCATGTGCGCTTCCTCCATACTGATTGAAGAGATACGCTATCACGCGACGCCAGCTCAGCGGCGCGGCCACTTGCCGCAGAGATGGCCCGCTAGCCGTGCAGCGCGCTCTTCGCCAGCATGACGTGGACGCCCTTGTGGACATTCACCGTCTGGCTGACCCGAAGATCGGCGGCCAGACTGCACAGCATGTAAGCGTCTTCCTTCGACAGGTTCGTCTTCTCCTGGATCAGGCCGATCATCTCGCGCAGGGCCTGCTTGGCGGCATTGTCGAGGCTGGGATCGATTCCGGTGGTGAGGTAGTGGGTCTCGTTCTCGGCGCGCGGCATCGAAATCGGCGTGTTCTTGTGCAGGATCAGCTGGAAGGTGCCGCTTAGGCAAGTCTCGATGGCCGTGCCGTCGACTTCGCCATCGCCCTGCACAGCGTGTCCGTCACCGGCGGAGAACAGCGCGCCGTCGTTGAATACCGGCAGGTACAGCGTCATACCCGCGCCGAGCGCTTTGATGTCGAGATTACCGCCATGGGCGCGCGGGATGATCGAGGTGATACGGCCCCATTCCGGCGGCGGGGCGACGCCCATGACGCCGAAGAACGGGCTGAGCGGCAGGTCGACGCCCCAGGGCATGTGGCCCAGCATTTTTTCCTTGTCGAGACGGAGATGGTTGAGGGTCATGGTCGGGAAGTCTTCCGGCAAAGTGCCGGAGAGCGGTCGGATACGGTTCCACCCCCAGTCCACCCGCAGCGACACGTCCAGGATGCGAACCTCCAGCATGTCGCCCGGTTTCGCGCCGCGTACCGCGACCGGTCCGGTCATGATATGTCCGGCGCCGCCCGGCGTGACGTTGTCGTGGATTTTCCGGTGCTCGGGCAAAATTTCGAAGCCGTCGCCCGGCATTATGTCGGGGCCGCCGGAAACCGTGTTCAGGGTGACCTTATCGCCGGAATCGATCTCGCCAATGGCCGGCAGGGCGGCATCGAAGAAGGCCCAGTGGACCGTGTCCGGACTGGCGTCGAGGGTCAGATGATCGGCCATGGCAAAATCCTCAGGGATCGATGCGGTAGAACGCCATCGCGTTCTTGGAGAACAGTTTTTCCTGATCGGTGCGCGGGAAATCGGCGACGATCGTCTTGAAGGAATCGTAGATCAGGTCGTAGCTGGCCCGCAGCCCGTCGACCGGGTAGTTGCTTGCGAACATGCAGCGGTCGACGCCGAATATGTCGATGGCTTCCAGCACGATGGGCCGGTTGCTTTCCAGCGTCCATGGCCCATCCGGCAGGCACAGGCAGGATATCTTCAGATGGACGTTCGGCGCGTCGGCGAGGGCCCGCATGCCGCGCCGCCACAGGGCGAGTCCGTCCGCGCTGCGTTCCCAGGGGAACCCGGTGTGGTTGAGGACGATCCGGGTGCCGGGAAACGACCGCGCCACCTCCGCTGCCTCTTCGAGGTGCCAGCAGGGGACGCGCAGGTCCCATGACAAATCGTATTTCTCCAACAGCGCGAAGCCTTCGAGCCATTTGGGATGCTGCATCGTGCGCGGGGCGCCCGGCTGTTTGCTGTCCGGCGTCTTCGCGGTGACGGGTTTCGAGCGGATGCCGCGAACCAGGGGGATCGCCGCTTGCGCCGCCAGTATTTCTTCCGAATTGTCTTCGTCGAACCAGGCATGCGCGACGATGGCGTTGGGGAAGCCGTATTCGGCGTTGATCTTGGTGATCCACTCGGACTCGGCGACCTGGCTGCCGCGGTCGCATTCGGCTTCGACGTGGACCGTCTTGATGACATTGTGGCGGGCGGAGTCGCGGCGGTAGTCCGGCGGCAGGTAGTTCACGCGGATCGGCGAATTGTCGCCGAGGAAGAAATCCTCCTTCGGTTCGTCCGTGAGGAACGGATGGTACAGCCCGTCCAGATCCCACAGATGATGGTGCGCATCGACGATTTCGATATCGTCCATGGTTCACACTCCGGGTTTGAAGCCCACGATCCGGCTCAGCGTGCCGGCGATGAATTCGTGCACAGCGACCTGTTCGAAGCCGGCGGCCTCGAAATAGCCGATGCAGTCCGCCTCGGTATGGGCCATGCCGGTGCTGCCGTTGATCGTCTCCGCCAGACCCCAGAGTGCCGGGCCGATCGGGCCGCTTCGGTCGTCTCGCAGGGTCTCGCCGATCAGGTGCATCTCGCCGCCGGGCAGCAGCGCGTCGAACGTACGTTGGATGACTTTGGCGATGATCTCGCGGCTGTAGAGCGGCAGGTTGCTTGCCATGATCGCGACGTCGCAGCTTTCCGGCAGCGGGTCCGCGGTAAAGTCGCCGCCGACCACCGACACCTGGTCGTCGACTCCGTGCTCGGCGATGTACTCGCGCGCGACGACGGCGACCGGCGGCAGGTCGAAGACGACGGCTTCGAGATGCGGATGCGCTTTCGCCGCGGTGATGCTGTAGGCGCCGGAGCCGCCCCCAAGATCGACAATTTTACTGCGATGCGACAAGTCTACCTGTCGCACGAACCGCCGCGCCGCACCCATGCCGATGCTGTAGGTCGCCTCGTGCATCTTGCGCGCCGCTACGACGGTCAGCCCTTCATACTGACCGAGGATCGTTTCGTCCGGCCGGCGCAGATAGTCGGTGAGGTCGCCGAACTTCGCCCAGCGCGGCTTCGTGAACAGCATCCACGGCCCGGCATAGCCCGGTTCACCTTCGACCAGGAAGCGTTCCACGTCGGCCGCGTTCCGGTAGCGGCCGTCTTCGTCCGTCTCCAGTAGTTCCATCGTCCGGCACACCGTCGCGAGCCTGTCGGCGTTACGCTCGGTGATACCGATGGCGCCGGCGATTTCCGCCGCCGTGCCCGCGCCCTTGGAGACAGCGGTAAACAGCCCCAACTCTATGGCCGACATCATGCTGGCCGACTGCCAGAACCCCATGGCCAGGTTCTGCAGCCGGACAGTGTCGACCCGCTTCTCGCTCATGGCGTCACCGGACCGGTGAAGGCGGTGATCTCGGGCAGGTCTGCGCTATAGCGTTCAACCTCGACCAAGGCACTGTGCGCGATCGGACCTTGGGCCAATTGCGAGGTGCCGCGATCGATGGTCAGGACATTCGGATTGCCGTGTTTGTCCAACGCTCCGATCTTTCCCGGTTCCGCCGGGTCGTACCAGGCCCCCGTCGCCAGCCGTATAACGCCTGGCATCACGGCGTCAGACAGCACGGCGCCCGCCAGGGTCTCGCCGCGCTCGTTAAAGATGCGCACCACGTCACCCTCGGCGATACCACGCGCGGCGGCGTCATTCGGATGGAGTGTCGCCGGTTCGCGGCCTTGGATCTTTGACTCGCGGCTGGCGCCGGCGCAGTCCATCTGACCGTGCAGTCGCGTTGCTGGTTGGTTCGACATCAAATGGAGCGGAAACCGACCCGTTTCCTGGCTGCCGAGCCATTCGACCGGTTCCAGCCAGACCGGATGGCCAGGGCAGTCGTCGTAACCGAATCCGTCGATCTTTTCCGAGAATATTTCGATCTTGCCGGACGGAGTCCTGAGCTTGTTGGCTACCGGGTCGGCCCGGAAACCGGCGAATAGCACGCGGGCGTGATCTGCCTCCGGGACTTCCACATAGCCGTTTTCCCAAAACACGTCGAAGTCCGGCAGCTCGACCTTGTTCCTCGCCACCTGCTGACGGGTGACGTCGTAGAGGTGCCGCAGCCACGCCCGCTCATCCCGCCCTTCGGTGAATTTCTCCTTGAAGCCGAGCCGGTCCGCCAAGTCGGAGAAGATGTCGAAATCGTTGCGCGCCTTACCCACCGGGTCGACCGCCTGTTGCATCGCCATGATGAAGCGATCGCGCGAACTCGAACCGATATCGTTCCGCTCAAGTGTCGTCGTCGCGGGCAGGACGATATCGGCATGGCGCGCCGTCGCCGTCCACCAGGGTTCGTGCACGATAATCGTTTCCGGGCGCTGGAAGGCACGCACCAACTGGTTGAGGTCCTGGTGATGATGGAACGGATTGCCGCCGCACCAATAGATCAACTTCGTGTCGGGATAAGTGCGTGTCTCGCCGTTGAATTCATACGCCTCGCCAGGGTGCAGTAAGAGGTCGGCGATGCGTGCGACCGGGATGAAACTGCGCGTCGGGTTGGATCCGGCGCCCAGGTTCGGCGCGGAAATGGAATCGACTGAATTGCCCTGTCCCTGCATGCCGCCATAGCCGAAACCGAAACCGCCGCCGGGCAGGCCGATCTGGCCGACGATGGCGGCAAGCACGGCGGTCATCCACCAGCTCTGTTCGCCATGGTCGCCGCGCTGCAGTGAATACGCCGTCGTTATCATGGTGCGTTTCACCACCATGCGACGCGCCAGATCGCGGATTGTTTCGGCATCGATTGCGGTAATATTTGACGCCCAGGCGGCGTCCTTCGGCTGGCCGTCGGTTTCGCCCAATAGGTATTTCCGGAACGGCTCGAAACCGACGCAGTAGCGTTCCAGGAATTCGGGGTCGTGCCGGTCTTCGGACATCAGCGTGTGGGCCAGCCCCAACATGAGTGCGACATCGCTATTGGGGCGCGGCGCCAGCCATTGCGCGTTCATGTAATCCGGCGTGTCGTCGCGCAGCGGTGTCACGTTGACCATTTCGATCCCCGCGGCGGCCAAGCGGCGTAACCATTTATCGGTCGAGTGCTCCGCGGCGCCGCCGGGTTCGACCTGAGTGTTCTTCGTGCCGATGCCGCCGAAGGCGATTAAAAGCTCGGTGTTGTCCGCGATGTCCCGCCAGGAACTGACCGCACTGAGCGCGTTCAGATCGCCCAGTATATGCGGCAGGATCGTGAGGCCCGCGGCAATGGAGTAGCTGTGCATTTGCGCGGTGAAGCCGCCATGCCCATTCAGGAACCGCTGCAACTGAGTCTTGGCTTTGTGAAAGCAGCCGGCGCTGGACCAGCCGTAGGAGCCTCCGAATATCGCCTCGTTGCCGTGGTCCCTCTTGACTCGTAGCAACTCGTCGCCGACCAGCGTCAGTGCCTTGTCCCAGGAAACCGGGACGAACGGCTCACCGCCGCGCGCTTCGCGTTTTCCACCCGGGCCGTTTTCGAGCCAGCCTTTGCGGACCATCGGTTCGGCGACGCGGCATTCGTGATACAGCGCTTCCGGCATGCCTTGCAGGATGGCCGCCGGATTCGGGTCCGCCTCGAATGGTTCGACCTCAACGACGCGACCGTCCCGGACTTTCGCGGTAAAGGCGCCCCAGTGGGCGCTGTGCCGAATATTTCCCATTTTTCTATCCGTTTGAAACTTTCAGTCGTTGGATTTTGGGCCTGACGGCCTATTTTCCGGACAAACCATAAAGGTCGCACCCCGGGATCGTAAATATCCCTCATTTGGGCGACTACTGGTTGCGCTAAATATCGTTGAATGCACCCATCGAAATACGAGCGACAACGACGATTTGGACAGGATTATGGCGAACTCGGTGGTTAAAGACGAACTTTGCGCGGCGCGGGCTGCTTATCGCGAACAGATTGAGTTCGGCAGCACCCAGGACAATGCGCTTAACCTCGCGACGATCGTCTATCAGCAGCGTCATCCTTGTGTCCCCGTCGGCAAGGCACGGGCGATCGTCGCCGAAGCGCTCAGTGCGGCGCTCTAGTCGTTGCGCGGGCCGCGTAAAGGGAACCGCCGCCATGAGTAGTGAAAGGCCTTCGGTTCTGGCATTCGTACCACATTTTAAATCCGACGATCTGCGGCTCGCGACCGACGCCTACGCCATCGAAGTCGCGTTCGGACGCCCGCCAGAAGTCGCCTTGAATTACGCGACCGCCGTATATGTCGAACGACAGCCCGGCATCCAGGCCTGGGACGCGCGCGCTCTGGTGAGGGCGGCAATCAAGGAAGACATTTAGACACAACAGCCGGACATGCAGGCGTCGCCGCTATGTCGTGGCGGCGTGTTCGATGTTATTCTCCACGCCCATTTCATCGTCAAAGCGCGGGGCAGGGGCGTGAAGCAGGCCAACACCATTCTCTCCGGTTACGGAACAACCGTTTTCGAGGTCATGTCGCGCCTTGCTATCGAGCACGGCTCGATCAATTTGGGGCAGGGGTTCCCCGACGAAGACGGCCCGGCGGATGTCCGTCAGGCGGCGGCGGACGCGCTGATGGAAGGCCCCAACCAGTATCCGCCGATGATGGGCATTCCCGAACTGCGTCAGGCCGTGGCGGCGCATGGCAAACATCATTACGGTCTCGATGTGGACTGGCAGAGCGAGGTGATGGTCGCGTCGGGCGCGACCGAAGTTCTGACCGGCTGCATGCTGGGGCTGATCGAACCGGGCGACGAGGTAGTGCTGATCGAGCCGCTTTACGACTGCTACCTGCCGATCATCCGCCGCGCCGGAGGCATCCCGAAGATGGTGCGGGTCGAGCCGCCGGACTGGATCTTGCCGCGCGAGGCGCTGGCGGCCGCGTTTTCGGACAAGACAAAACTGATCCTGCTGAACAACCCGATGAACCCGGCGGCCAAGGTGTTCAGCGACGACGAACTCGCCTTCATCGCCGAACTGGTCATCGCGCACGACGCCTATGCCGTCTGCGATGAGGTCTATGAGCACATCGCCTTCGATGGGCGCGGTCACACGCCGCTGATCTCGCTGCCGGGCATGCGCGAGCGCGCCGTGAAGATCGGCTCAGCCGGCAAGACTTTCTCGCTCACCGGGTGGAAGGTCGGCTACGCGACCGCCGCGCCCGACCTCCTGGCGCCGATCGCCAAGGCGCACCAGTTCGTCACCTTCACGACGCCGCCCAACCTGCAGAAGGCGGTCGCCTACGGGCTCGGCAAGGAGGATTCCTATTTCCAGGGGCTGTCGGACGGGATGCAGGCCAAACGCGACCGTTTCGCCGCCGGCCTCGCCCGGCTTGGCTTCGAAGTGATCGACTGCCAGGGCACGTATTTCATCACCGCGGATTTCCGTCCGCTCGACTTCGACGGCGACGACGAGGCCTTCTGCCGCCACATCACGACCGAAGCCGGTGTCACGGCGGTTCCGGTCAGCGCCTTCTACCTGGAGAACGGCCCGAAGCACTTCGTCCGCTTCTGCTTCTGCAAGAAGGATGAGGTCCTGGACGCGGCGATCGACCGGCTGGAAAGTTTCTTTAACGACTGAGGTAAGGATGTTCGATCCCGCATCCAGAAGTGCCGACTACATGGCGGCGCATTTGGTCGCGATGGTTATCGCGGACGAGATCGGGCCGCGCTGCGGCGGTTTCACCTTCTGGACCGGTTCGCACAAACGTCTGCATCCCTACTGGGACACCGTGCACGGCGGCACGATGGCCAGCGAGAACGGCGAACCCTTCCGGCAAGCGCGTGAGGAAATACTGCGGGACACGCTTCCGGTCGAGTTCACCGGGTCGCGGGGCGACGTCATTTTCTGGCATCCGCGCGCATTGCATTCCGCCGGTATCAACCGGTCCGCCGAATCGGGCAAGCCGATGGTCCGCGTTATCGTGCCCTGCGACTTCCAGATCGCCGGCCGGGACTATTACGACGACGATGATTTCGGCCCCGGTGAGGACTATCAATGGTGGGTCGACACGCGCAACTACCGAAGCGACGTGCCGCCGACATCAGACAATATGTGGAACGATTGGGCGATCTGAAGCGTTTGGACACCAATTCGGTGCAATGTCCGCGCGGTCGGTTGGGTGGGATGTGTCACCGGCCTTCCAACAGTCTCCGGTGGTCCGAAATGGCGATGACTCGCCGTTAGGCGCGCGAAGACGCTCTTTTCGGGGGGACGCTTTTGTTGATGGACGTAATGAGCGACACCAGCTTCTCCTTCGCGTAGCGAGCGAGGGTATCGGGCGGGATTTCTAGCCGGCCGACGGCATTAATGAGCCTTTCGTCTAAACTCGTCGCGATCAGCACCAGAACCAGCGTCAACCAGCAACGGCGCCTTGTTATGGAGCCTCATCGTCTGCGCGGTTTGACATGTTTTCCGAGAATTTCATCATTGCACCCCGTTTGGGTGATGTTTGGAGCGATGGACCGGTTCTAAATGGCGTATCGGTTGAACTTGTTGGGGACAGTGGAATGACCAG
>CAYLTU010000074.1:0-10450 GCA_964386465.1 uncultured Rhodospirillaceae bacterium | reverse complement strand
GACCGGTTCTAAATGGCGTATCGGTTGAACTTGTTGGGGACAGTGGAATGACCAGCATGGCATCCTATGACGACGATATCCGCGCGATCGCACACGCCTATATCGGACGGCACGGTGAAGGCACAAACGGCAATCCCGCGTTCGTCGCGGCGGTCGACGCCTACCGCAGACGCCACCCGGAAACGGACAATTGCGAAGCGGCCTTGACCGTTAGCAACCTGCTGCAGGAAATGCCGCGTTCAGGCTGCAAGTAGAGGGCAATCGCAAGGCAGTGCGCCACCTCATTAGGCGCGCTCGCGCCTGAGCGGCCGCGTCGCGCGGTAGTGCGCCGGCGCGGGTGTCTCCGTCGCACGGCGGGCTAGTGCTTCAAGCGGGGTCTCAAGGCGGTCGGCGGCCATCAGGGCGGCCTTGCGGTCGACCGGGACCGCCGCCTCGGCATCCGGCGGCGGCATGACGTCGGCGTTGTAGTAGGCGATTTTCTGCTTGGTGGCGTCGAATTTCCGGTCAGGGTCGAGTTCGCGTTCGTTGGTGCCCACGGTCGGCTCGACGGTACAATCGTCGACGACTTCCAGGTCGAACCACCATTTCTTCTGCGGCTGGCGGCGGCCGTTGCCGAGCCAGTCGTCCATCTTGGTCGCGATTGGCACCAGCAATGGTTTCAGCCAGCGCGCATTGATGCCGAGCCAGGTGCCGACTTGCGCGTAAAGCGGTCCGTCCAGCGTGGTCACCTTGTTCAATGGACAAGTCTTCATGCAGCGCCCGCAGGCCGACCCTTTCGGGTTCGTGATGCGGTAACGCGCGCAGCGTTCGACGTCCGGTTTCCAAGTCTCGTAGCCGTTGAACATGACCTTGTTACCGAATGGGATCGCGTCGCAGGGGCATTCGCGGGCGCATTTGAAGCAGTTGCCGCAGAAGGTCTGCAGGCCGAAATCGATCGGCTTGTCGACGGCGAGCGGCATGTCGGTCGTCATCACAACGGATTTGAAGCGCGGCCCGACGAAGGGGTTGAGGACCAGTTCGCCGATCCGGCTGAGTTCGCCGAGCCCGGCCAGCAGGACGAGGGGTATTTGCAGCACGTCGCTGTCGCGGTTGGTCTGCGGCCGGGCCGGAAACCCGATCGCGCGCAGATGCTCGGCCATCACGCCGGAGATTTCCGCGCCGCGCAGATAGGCCCGCATCGACTGCAGGCCGGAGATCCAGTCGTCGCCGCTTGCGCCCTCCATGGTGTCGTAGCCTTGGTCGATCAGCATAACGACGGCGTAGCGGTGGTAGGGTTCGATCGGTTCGCCATCGGTCCGGTGCGAATACCAAGCATAGCGCGGTATCTCGCAGACCCCGGTCAACTCCGCGCCGAGGAAATAGGACAAAGATTTGAGCGCCCGCGCGTTCCCCTCGGGATCGGTAAAGTCGGTGTCGTTGCTTCGGTCGGCGACCGGTCCGTCCTGATGCGGCACTAGCGCGTGGATCAGCCGGGTCACCGACAATGCCGTCGGTGATTTGAAAGCGAAACGGGTGATTTCGCGTTCTGCCTTGGCGCCGAGATCGCCGAACTTCGCGCGGGTGAAAAACGCGGCCCGCTGCGGCACGCGTGGCACCTCGTCCTCGAGGATCGCTGTCGTCGGCAGGTCGGCTCGCTTGACCGTTTCCATCGCGTGCCGGCTCATATGGCTCGTCCGGCGGGCGCGACGCCATCGTTCCAGCCCCGCCACCGCGCCGCCCACGCCGAGCAAATAGCCCAGTCCCTTGGCGCGGCGCGCGCCCTCCGCCAGTGGTTGATCGACGGCGACCGGATAGTCTGTCGTCACCGCCGCGATCGAAAATTTCCGGCCGAGAAAGGGGCTTGCGAGCCCTTCATCCGCGCGCATTGCGAGACCCGCGAGTATGGCGAGGCGTTCAAGATCCACGTCGGACTCCGCCGGAACATGCGCCCGCGCCGACCAGCCGAGTAGGCGGATATAGCTCGCCAATCCGACCGAGATTTCGGTGGCGCGCATATCGGCCGGTTCGCCGCCGGCCTCTCGGCACCAGGGATGCGCAAAATTCTCCGGCTCGGGGATGCGGCCATGCGCGACCAAAAGGACGATCGCACGGTCATGCTCCTGGCGCGTGCGGTCGGCGTACCAACTGTTCGACGCTATCGTCGCGATGCCGACCTGATCGGCGTCGAGGAAGTAGGCAAACCCCTTGACGTCCGCAGCGCGGCGCGGCAGATCGTCCGGCACCGGCGCTTGCCGGGGTGCTGTTTCGCCGTCCCGGAATTCGAGATAGAGATCAATGTATTTCCGTACTGCAAAGCCCAGCGTATCGGTTGGCGACGGCCTCGGCTCCGGCGCCGCGCGCGTCTCAAGCGCCGCTTCGCGCGTCTTGACCGATGGATCGCGCGGCAACCGTTCCAGCGGATAGGGCCCTAGATGGGTCGGCCGCTTTCGTGTGCCGAGGAAGAGCACCGCGGATGCCGTCTACGGCGCTGGCCGCGTTACCGCGATGACGTGGTCCTGGTAGGCCTTCCGCTCCGACAGCCTCGCGTGCCACGCCTCGACATTCGGGTGCGACGGGCGGTGCGGCGACCAGTTGATCCAGCGGTGCGTGAGCACGCCGGCGGGGATGTCGGCCATCGTCAGGCGGTCGCCGCACATATAATCGTTGTCGGCGAGATGAGCGTCGAGGATGTCCAAGAACGGAATCGTTCGCTCGATTGCGTCTTCAATTACATCCTGGCTGCGTTCCGCTTCCGGCAGACGCCAGAAATGCTGCAGGTAGACGCTGTTGAACGGCGCGAGATTGAGCGAGCTCCAATCCATCCACTTCTCCGCATCGGCCCGGCCGCGCAAGGACGCGGGGCACATGTTCCCCATGCTGAACCGGGCGCAAAGGTAGCGGACGACGGCACCGGATTCCCACAGCGTGAACCCGTCTTCCTCTTCCAGGGTCGGCAGGCGGCCGTTGGGGTTCTTGGCGCGGTATTCCGGGTCGTCGTTGCCGCCGAACTCGCCGCCCCAGTCGATGCGCTCATACTCGACGCCCAACTCGTTCAGGCACCACAGCGCCTTGATCACGTTCGAGCCGTCGTTACGCCCCCAGATTTTGAGCATGCCTGCCGTCCTCCCCTGATGAATGTTGGTTTGCGCCCACTGGACCTACTCCGCCGCGTGGCGGGGCTGACCCGTCGAGGCGAGGGCGGCGGCGAAAATTTCGACGAAGGAATCGACTTCCGCCTCGCCCATCGCGGTCGACAGGGCGCATAACCCGGTCTCCGACAGCAGCACGCCGTTGGCATGCATGAAATCGAAGACCCCGGTCAGGGCCGCCGACTGCGCGTCCGTGGCGCGCGCGGACCGGTAGTCGACGAGAGGTACGCTGGTCATGTGAAGCCGCAACAACGATCCACCGCCGGTAACCTGGCCGTCGACCCCGGCATCGGAGAAGGCATTCGCGACCCCATCGCGGGCGCGGGCGCCCAGTGCGTTGAGCCGGTCGAATTCCGCTTGCGTCAGCAATTCCATCGCCGCCGCGCCGGCGACCATGCTGATCGGGTTGGCATTGAATGTACCGCCATGCGGCGCAAGCGGTTTGCCCTGGCGCGGGTCGAACACCGCCATCACGTCTTCCTTGCCGGCGACCGCGCCGATCGGGAATCCGCCGCCGATGATCTTCGCCAATGTGGTCAGGTCCGGCGTGACGCCAAGCTCACCCTGCGCGCCGCCATGGCCGAGGCGGAAGCTGATGACCTCGTCGAACACCAGCAGCATGTCGTTGGCGCTGGTCACGCGGCGCAACATTTCGAGATATTCGGTTGTCGCCGGGATCAGGCCGGCACGATTCGGCATCGGGTCGATCAGGACACAGGCGATTTCGTCCGCGTGCGCGTTGAGGATCTGTTCCGCCTCCTCGACCCGGTTGAAGGGGATGACGATCACCTCGTCGAGGACGCTGGGCGGCGTACCCGCGGTGTAGGCGACCGAGTTCGGGTCGGCGTTGCCCCAGCTTCCCGGCGCGGAATCGAGACTGACCTCGGCGAAATCGTAGCTGCCGTGATAGGCGCCTTCGCACTTCGCGATCTTCGGTCGGCCTGTATGGGCGCGCGCCGCCTTCAGGGCCATCATCACCGCCTCGGACCCGGAGTTGGTGAAGCGGACCCGCTCGAACCCCGGCGCACGGCCGCACAGCAGTTCGGCGAGGACGATTTCGGATTCCGTCGGCATCGCGAAACAGGTGCCGATTTCCAACTGCTCGCGCACCGCCTCCGCGACCACGGGATTGGCGTGGCCGTGAATCATCGAAGTGTAGTTGTTGAGGAAGTCGAGATATTCCTTGCCGTCGACGTCCCTGATCCGGCAGCCCTTGCCCGATGCGGCATAAATCGGGTGTGGCGAATGCCACACGGTCGTGCGGGAGTTTCCGCCCGGCATGACGTCGCAGGCGCGGGCGAACAGTGCAGCGGATTGCGCGGTGTTTGTATCGCTCATCGGTTTTCCTCATCGGTCCTAACCCAAGCACGCGCCACGCTGGCCGTTGGCGGCGCGCCCTTGCTAGAGTATGCCCGACGAAAAATCAGAACAAGGGCGGACGATGGGCGACAAACCGACAGGAATAAGCAGGGGACTCACAAGCTACGGCGACGCGGGATTCTCTCTCTATCTGAGGAAAGCCTTCATAAAGGCGATGGGCTATAGCGACGATGCCCTCGACCGCACGATTGTCGGCATCGCCAACACTTTCAGCGGATACAACGCCTGTCACCGGACCGCACCGGAACTGGTAGAGGCGATCAAGCGCGGCGTCATGTTGAAGGGTGGGTTGCCGATCGAGTTTCCGACGATATCGATGCACGAATCCTTCTCCTATCCCACCTCGATGTTCCTGCGCAATCTGATGTCGATGGACACGGAAGAGATGATTCGCGCCCAGCCGATGGATTCGGTGGTCATGATCGGGGGCTGCGACAAGACGGTGCCGGCGCAGCTGATGGCGGCGGCCAGCGCGAACGTACCGGCGATTTCCGTCGTCACCGGACCGATGATGACCGGCAGCCACCGGGGCGACCGACTCGGCGCCTGCACCGATTGCCGGCGCTATTGGGGAATGCACCGGGCCGGCGAGGTCGACGAAGTCGAGATCGACGAAGTTGGCGGCAAGCTGGCCCCGACCGCGGGCACCTGCATGGTGATGGGCACCGCGAGTACCATGGCCTGCATGACGGAAGCGCTCGGTATGATGCTGCCGGGCGGCGCCGCGATCCCGGCGGTCGCCGCGGACCGGCTGCGCCACGCGGAGGCAGCGGGCGCGCGCGCCGTCGACATGGCGGCGGGCGGCCCGACGCCGGACCAGATCATGACGCCGGAGGCCTTCGCCAACGCCTTCCGCGTGCTGCTGGCCATCGGCGGTTCGACCAATGGGCTGATCCATATGACGGCGGTTGCGGGCCGTCTCGGCATCGCGGTCGATCTGGAAGCGCTCGACCGGATGGGACAGGAGACACCTGTGCTGGTCGACCTGAAGCCGTCGGGACAGCACTATATGGAGGATCTGCAGAAGGCCGGTGGGCTAACCACCGTGCTGCGCGAACTGCGCCCGCTGCTGCATCTCGACTGCTTGACCGTCACTGGCCGGACCCTGGGCGAAGAGCTGGACGCCGCCGCGCCGCCCTGGGATCAGGACGTGGTGCGGACGCTCGACGATCCGCTCTTCCCGCAAGGCGGTATTGCTGTGCTGCGCGGCAATCTGGCGCCCGACGGCGCCATCGTGAAACAGTCTGCCGCCTCCGAAAGGCTGATGGACCACACCGGCCGCGCGGTCGTGTTCGAAAACCAAGAGGATCTCGCCAACCGCATCGACGATCCCGACCTCGACGTCGGTCCCGACGATGTCCTGGTCATGCAGAACGCCGGCCCGAAGGGAGCACCGGGCATGCCGGAGTCGGGCTACCTGCCGATCCCGAAGAAGCTTCTGGAAGCCGGCGTGAAGGACATGCTGCGGATGTCGGACGCGCGGATGAGCGGCACCGCCTTCGGTTCGATAGTCCTGCACATCGCGCCGGAATCCGCGGACGGTGGCCCGCTGGCGCTGGTCCGGACGGGCGATTCCATCAAGCTCGACGTGCCGAACCGGCGCCTCGACCTGCTGGTCGAGGATGACGAGTTGGACCGCCGCCGCGCTGCTTGGACTCCGCCACAGCCGCACGAAGGATCCGACCGGGGCTACTTGAAGCTCTATCTCGATCACGTCCAGCAGGCGGGCGAGGGCGTCGATTTCGACTTCCTGGCCAAGGCGCCGGACGGAAGAAAGACGCCGGCCTGAGTGCTGGGCGACCCTAAACCCTGATCTTCGAATTCTTCCACCAATCGTCCGGGCTATTTATCTGCAACGCGTCCATGCCGGCGATGGTCACTTCGGGCGGGGCGCAGAGCATGTTGATGGAGATCATATTGGGCAGGAAGTTCTTTTCGTGGCCGAAGAAGTTGTTGTCGCGGCTTAGCGGCGGCAGGTGCCAGTACAGTTTATATCCTAGGTCCAGGAGCGCCTTTATCAGGCCTGGAGATTTTTCCTGGCGGTCGTTCTCGACATAGAGGATCGGTTGGTGCTGCTTTATCAGTTGGGTGGCGCCCAGCACTACCTGCTCCTCCATGCCTTCGACATCGATTTTCATCAATCGGCAGCGTTTGGTGCTGATAAATTTATCGAGCGCGACAAGCTGAACCTGTTCGCCATCGGTCGCCCCTTCGATCGAATGGGCGCCGAACATGCCGGGCTCCGCGTAGTCGATCTTGGGCAGGGTGACGGAGCCGCTCTCGCGCCCGACCGCTGCGTTGATCGTCCGGACATTCGTCAGCCCGTTCAGCGCGATGTTGGCACAGAGATTCTGGAACAGGATCCGCTGCGGCTCGAAAGCTACGACATTGCCTTGCGGCCCGACGAACTTGGCGAGAGGAACAGTCAGCGCGCCAATGTTAGCGCCGACTTCGATGACCGTATCCCCTCGGCTGACAAGCTTGCCCAACATCTCGACCTCGGGTTAGCTGAATTCGCCATAGGTGTCGAACAGCCGACCGATGGTCGTGTCGTGCATGCTGTACAGCATGTGGCCGCGCCGGCACTTTTTCAGGCGCAAGGACCCGCCATTATTCAATAGGTCCTGCATGGGTGTTCCCAGACTGATGACGAATTTTGTAACCTAACAAATATTCGCGGTATTCGCCTTGATTCATGATCGCTTGAATAGGAAAAGTGCGGTTGCCGTATTTCGTCGATGTGGATGTCCCTATGCAGGTACCGCAAGACCTTTTCGACCCGGCCCGCTACGCGTCGGTCCGCGCGCCGGCGGCCAAAGCGACGCCGCTGCCGAACTGGTGCTACACGAGCTCTGAATTCTACCGGCGCGAGGTCGAGCGGATATTCAGGAGGGTCTGGAACTATGCCGGGCATGCCAGCCAGATTCCGCAGCTGGGCGACTACTTTACCATCGACATCGCCGGCGCGCCGGTCGTCGTCATCCGCGGCGATGACGGCGAAATCCGCGCCTTCCATAATTCCTGCCGCCACCGCGGTTCGCGTGTCGCCTGGGACGAAGGCAACTGCAAGAACCTGACCTGTCCCTACCACAACTGGACCTATGCGCGGGACGGCGCCCTTATCGCGACGCCGCTGATCGACGAGGAGGACGGGTTCTCTCACGCAGATTACCCGCTGCTGCCAGTGTTGCTGGACAGCTGGGCCGGTTTCCTGTTCGTCAATTTCGATCCGGACTGCGCGCCGCTCGCCGACACTTTGGGCGACCTGCCGGCGAACTGTGCCGTCTATTCGCCGGAAAACATGGTCTGCGCGCGGCGTAAGACCTATTCGGTCGAAGGCAACTGGAAGCTCTATTTCGAGAACTACAACGATTCGCTGCACATCCCGTTCGTGCATGGCGGAACCCTGGCGCGGCAAAAGGTCAAAGGCCGTGAGCGGTCGACCCATGAGGAAACAAACGGCGCCTATATCACGCACTTCACCAAGCATGACGGCAGCCGCGGACTGTTGACCGGTGAAACCGGCTTCCCGCGGATCGAAACGCTAAGCGGCCGCTACGAGACCGGCACCTACTATCCCTGCCTCTATCCGACCGTGCTGTTCGGCTGGACGATCGATTGCTTGTGGATTTTCGAAATTCGCCCGACAGGTCCGGAAACGATGGATCTGGCGGCAAGCTCCTTTTTCCCGCGGGATCGTTTCGAGCGGCCCGATTTCGAAGAGGTCGCCGCGCGCTACTACGCGCGCGTCGACACCATCCTGCCGGAGGACAACGAGGCGGTCGGCTGGCAGCAGGAAGGCCTGCGCGCGCCGGTCAACGCGGCGGCCAAGATCACCCACATGGAAACGCTATTCCACGCCTTCGACAACTGGGTTTTGGACCAGGTGTTGGACTGAAAGCCGAACCGAGCGAATTTAATTTTGAATCGAATAAAAGCGTAGAAATTCTCCCTTCACCCAGCCCTGATTGGTCATCAAAGCCATTCAGCCCCAAGGAGAGGATTTAAATTAGGTCGCAACTTGTCTCCCTCTCCTTGGCCCGGTGGCCGCCAAATGCGTTGACAGTTATCCCGAGTCCGCGAGGATCGCGGCGGATGATGGCGGCGCTCGCTCGGTATGTCCTTCAGCCACCACGACAAAGGCCGGGTTGAAATGCGCGGCGACATCATCGGCATCGGCCGCCGTCACCAGCACGAGCCGGCCGGCCAGGCGCGCGGCCTCGGCGCCCGCCGGCGCCCAGCGCCATCGGCGGCCGACCGATTGCAACAATTCGGGCGCGGTCATATCCATCAGTTGTAACGTTCCTTTCGCGCGATAGAGACCGGCGGGCGCCGCGGCAAGCAAATCCTCGATCTCGTGCCGCTTGATGGACTCCGTCTGAATAAGTTCGACGGTGGCGAAGCGGTCGTCCCGCAGCGCTGCCCCGAGTGCCGGGCCGCCTTTTTCCCGGGGCGGCAGATCGAAGATCAGGCCAGGCGGAACGGCGCAGTCGATCGTGCGCAGGATTGCCGCCTTCGGCGCCAAATTCGTCAATTCGCGCTCCAGGGCCGCGGCTTCCGCCGGCGCAATCAGATCAGTCTTGTTGACGAGCACGAGATCGGCGACCCGGACACCGCGCGCAATCAGGCGCGCCGCATCATCCTGGTCTTCGGTTGTTGCAGCTGCATCGACCACGGCCACGACCGCGTCCAGACGCACATTGTTCATGCTGCCGATGACAGCGGCTAGGGCGGACGGGTCGGCGGCGCCGCTCGCCTCCAGAAGCACGCAATCGGGCACCGACGCCCAGGCATGGATTTCCGCCAGCGTTCTGGCGACGCCGCCGGACAGGCTGCAGCACACGCAACCGTTCTCCAAGGCGAGCGTCTCAAGTCCGTGCGCGGCGCCGGCCTCCGCCACCAGAGCGGCATCCACATTCAAATTCGCGACATCGTTGACGATTGCGGCGAGGCGTAGCCCATGGTCGCCAGAGACAAGGCGGCGCATGAGCGTCGTCTTGCCGGCGCCTAAAAATCCCGTGACGAGCACGACCGCCAGCTCTTCCGTACCGGTCCGCTGCCGCGGGCGCTGAAACGCTGCCGCTTCGGCCACCCCCATCAGGAAGTCCAGCGTGTCATAGGCGCGGGCGTAGTCCGCTGGCGACGGCGCCTCAGCCATCAGCCGGAAAGATGCGGCCGCCCAGCACCGTGCCCCAGACGTCGATATCCTTGATCGCCATCACGTCGACCTCGTAGGGATCCTCCTCCAGGATGGCGAAGTCGGCGTGTTTACCGGCCTCGATCGAGCCCAGATCCCGATCGCGCGACAGGATATGCGCGGCGTCGATGGTGATAGCCCGTAAGGCGCGCTCGACGCCGATGCGTTCCCCCGGTGCCTGTACGCTGCCGTCCAGGGCCACTCGATTGACCGCGATCCAGGCGGCGGTCAGCGGATGGATCGGCGTCAGCACCAAACTGAAATCCGAATGCAGCGCGAACACCACCCCCTCGCGCTCCAGGCTGCCGAGCCGGGCGGTTGCCTCCGCCCTGTCCGGCCCGAAGCCCTGCTCGGCGTGGATCAGGCTGCGGTAGTGGACGAAGTAGTTGTTGACGCTGGCAAGACCGCCCAGCGCCTTCAGCCGCCGGGCCTGGTCCGGGGTCGAGATACAGTAATGCTCGATCGTGAAGCGGTGGTCAAAACGCGGATGGATGCGCTGCAGCTGTTCCAGCAGATTCAAGGTCATCTCGACCGTTTCGTCGCCATTGGCATGGCTGTGGATCTGTATGCCGGCCTTCCAATAGGGCAGCATGGCGTCGACCAGTTCCTCCCAGGGGTTCTCGCCCCGGTGCCCTTCGTGCCCGTCGAGATAGCCCGGCGGACGGAGACGCAGGGTCATCGCGGGATAGGAGCCGTCATTGACGAACTTCACGCCGTGAAAAGCCAGCTTGTCGGTGTTGTGCTG
>CAYLTU010000073.1:16892-21366 GCA_964386465.1 uncultured Rhodospirillaceae bacterium | reverse complement strand
TGATTCACGCGAAATTCAATCCCTTGAATTTCACGATCAGGACACTAGCGCTTCGCCCGTCGCTTCACATAGGCGATCACGTTGCGCCGGTCCCTCGCCTTCTTCAGGCCCGGGAAAGTCATTTTCGTCTTCTTGATGAATTTCTTCGGCGCGGTCAGGAAGGTGTCGAGGGTTTCGTCCGACCAGACCAGGCCGTCGGCGCTCTTCGCCAGCATCGTTTCCGAATAGGAGAAGTCGGGCGCGGTGCCCGCCTGGCGGCCGAAGACCTTGTTCAACGAGGGACCGAAGCGGTGTTCGCCGGGCTTGAAACTGTGGCAGGCCTCGCATTTCTTGAAAATCTTGCGGCCGTCGCGCCAGTTGGGCTTGTCCTGCGCCACCGCCGCCGTGGCGGCGAGTAGACACAGGGCGGCGGTTCCCGCGGCGGCGATCCCGATAGATGATTTCGAAGGCATACCTCGACACTCCTGCACTTAATACCAAGGGTCATGGATGGTGACCTTTGGTATTACACCTCGGCTGGCTCCAAGAAATCGTCTGATCCGAAGAAATAGGCCACACCGCTCCACCGACAATATGGAGATTTCGCCGCGCGAATTGAACGAAAATCGTGCGTGTGTATACGCCCGGTATTAGCGCCCGGCCCGCCTCTCGCGGTGCCAGCACGAGCGGTAGCCGCGCAGATATTGCGGCGGATAGGCCACCTCCCCGTCCAATACGGCGGCGGCGTACCAGGGCCAGTGCGGGTCGCTCAGCATGGCGCGCGCCAGGGCGACGAAGTCGGCTTCGCCGTCGGCGACGATACGCTCCGCGTGCTCGGGATCGTGGATCATGCCCATGGTCATGGTCGGCATGCCGGTTTCGCGTTTGACCTGCGCCGAAAACGCGACCTGGTGGCCCTCACCGATGGGAATCTTCTGGTCGAGCGACAGGCCGCCGCTCGACACCGCCATGTAGTCGCATCCGCGCGCTTTCAGTTCGCGCGCCAGGGAAATCGTGTCGGATATGTCCCAGCCGCCCTCCACCCAGTCCATCGCCGAGACCCGCACGCCCATCGGCCTGTCGTCCGGCCAGGCCGCGCGCATGGCGTCGAACACCTGCAAGGGGAAGCGCATGCGGTCCGCCAGGTCGCCGCCATAGAGGTCGTCGCGCAGATTGCTGAGCGGCGACAGGAACTCCTGCAGCAAGTAGCCATGCGCCATGACCAGCTCGACCAGATCGAAGCCGATGCGCGCCGCGCGCGTCACCGCGGCGACATGCGCGTCGCGGACGCGGGCCAACCCGGCGTCGTCGAGCGGTACCGGCACCGGCCAGCCGCCGGCCCGTGGCTGTCCGGCGCAGCCAAAGGTCCGCCACGCGCCCTGCTCCGTTGTCAATGGCGCGGCGCGTCCTTCCCAGGGCAACAGAGTCGAGCCCTTGCGGCCGGAATGAGCGAGCTGCACGCCGAGCTTGGCCGACCCGTGCTCGCGGCAGAAGCGCGCGACCCGGTCCAGCGCCGCCTCGTTTTCGTCGGAATAGAGTCCCAGGCAGCCGAGGGTTATCCGGCCCGGCTCCTCGACCGCCACCGACTCGGTGATGACCAGCCCGGCGCCGGACGTGGCCAGCTTGCCGAGATGCATCAGATGCCAGTCGCCGGCGCAGCCATCCTGTGCGCTGTATTGATCCATCGGCCCGACGACGATCCGGTTGTCCAAGTTGAGGCCGCGCAGGGCGATCGGCGAGAAAAGGGCGGAGGTCATGGTTTTATCTTTCCAGTTCGAACGGGTGGCTAGCAAGGGCACCCCCCATCCTAACCCTGAAATGCCTGTGATGGACATTTCAGCCCGCAAGGGGGGAAGGGAAAATTATTTATTATCAGAGGTTTATCCCCTCCCCCTTGATGGGGGAGGGCTAGGGTGGGGGTGGACGGCGGCCACAGCGACAATAATACCACTGCCAAAAGCCTCGACCGCTCGCGGGGTCGCCTTGTTTCGAGGGGTTGCGGTTGCTAACGTTTATAAAGGTCACCACCGGCGGCGTCGAACGCCGGTAACGCTTTGAACTGAAATCGAAAAAGAAAGGCGAGAGGCATGGATCTCGACTTGGGCGGCAAGACCGTATTGATTACCGGCAGCGGATCGGGCATGGGCCGGCACATGGCGCTTGGCTTCGCCAAGGAAGGCGCGAAGATCGCGGTCAACGATATCAATGGCGATGCGGTCGCCGAGACGGTCAAGATGGTGACCGATGCCGGCGGCACGGCGCACGACGCCACGGCGGACATCACGGACCTGGACACGGTCAAGGACATGATCGCCGGTGCGGAAAGCGCGCTCGGCGGGATCGACATCCTTGTCAATAATGCCGCGTTGCTGACCGAGCATACGTTGTTCTTGGAAACCGATCCGGACGCCTGCGCGCGCGAGATCGCCGTCATCCTCGGCGGCACGATGAACTGCGCGCGCGCGGTGCTGCCGGGCATGATCGAGCGCACGTCGGGCAAGATCGTCAACATCGCGACCGACGCCGCGCGGGTCGGCCAGGAGCGCGAGGTCAATTATTCGGCGGCCAAGGGCGGCGTCATCTCGTTCACCAAATCGATCGCCAAGGAAGTCGGCCGCCACAACGTCAACGTCAACGTCGTGTCGCCGGGTGCAACCAACTCTCCCATGCGTATCGGCCTTCAAGAAGGGCTGCGCCAGAAGCTCGGCGACGAGGCGTGGAAGGCGCGCGAGGCCAAGGTCATGCGACTCTATCCGATCCGCCGCATCGGCGAGATGGAGGACATCACCAACGCCGTGCTGTTCATCACCTCCGACGCCGCGCGCCACATCACCGGCCAGGTGCTGAGCGTGAATGGCGGCTTCGCGATGGTCGGGTAAAGGAGGGAACAATGTCCGAGATACTGTTATCTGAACGGCGCGGCGTGGCCATGGTCCTGACCATGAACCGGCACGACAAATACAACGCGCTGAGCAACGAACTGCTGCAGACCATCGGCGACACGGTCAAGGCGCTGGACCATGACGACGAGGTCCGCGCCATCATCCTGACCGGCACGGACAAGTTCTTTTCCACCGGCGCGGATTTGAAAAGCGCGCTCGAGGCGAAGGACCTGCCGAGCACGCACGCGATGCTGAGCTATTTCGACCATTGCAACCGCGCCATCGAACGCTCGCGCAAGCCGATCATCGCCGCGATCAACGGCTACTGCCTGACGGGCGGGCTGGAACTGGCGCTGGCCTGCGACATCCGCGTCGCCGGCAGCGGCGCGCAGTTCGGCGTCACCAGCTCGAAGATCGGCTCGGTTGCCGGCGCCGGCGGCACCCAGCGCCTGCCCCGCGTCGTCGGCATGGAAAATGCCAAGGACCTGCTGTTCAGCGCCGACTTCATCGACGCCGAGACGGCGCTGCGCATCGGGCTGGTCAGCCGCGTCGTCGATCCCGACAAGGTCATGGACGAGGCGATGGCGCGCGCCGAGGCCTATGCCGAGCGCGCGCCGCTCAGCGTCTGGTACGCCAAGATGGCGGTCAACACCGGCATGCAGATGGACCTGGAGCCGGCGCTCGAGTTCGAGCGCCATCTGACCAGCGGCCTGTTCACCACCGAAGACCGCAGTGAAGGCATGTCCGCGTTCCTGGAGAAGCGCGACGCCGTCTTCAAAGGCAAATAATCACACCCAACGAAAGCGAAATCCGATGCCCGACAGCCAAGACGCCAAGTACCGCGATATCCTCTACGAAGAAAAGGATCACGTCGCGACGATCACCTTCAACCGGCCGGACCGGCTGAACGCCTTCCGCGAAGGCATGTACGAGGAAGTGACGGACGCCATCGTCGAGGCTTCCTGGAACCGCCAGATCTCGGCCATCGTGCTGACCGGCGCCGGCAACCGCGCCTTCGGCGTCGGCGGCGATCTGGGCGACAAGAAGAAGGGCCGCCGCGGCAAGGGCACCATCGGCGTACCGGTCGAGGATCTGCACAGCGCGATCCGCGACGCGCCGCAGCCGGTCATCGCCAAGGTTCGCGGTTACGCCATCGGCGGCGGCAACGTGCTGGCCACGCTGTGCGACCTGACCATCGCCTCGGACAACGCCATCTTCGGCCAAGTCGGCCCCAAGATGGGTTCGGTCGACCCCGGCTACGGGACAGCCTATCTGGCCCGTGTCGTCGGCGAGAAGAAGGCGCGCGAGATATGGTATCTGTGCCGCCGCTACTCGGCCGAGGAAGCCTTGGCAATGGGCTTGGTCAACAAGGTCGTGCCGGACGACGAGCTGGACGCCGAGGTCGACCGCTGGTGTGCGGAACTGACCTTGCGCAGTCCGACCGCCATCGCCATCGCCAAGCGCACCTTCAACGCCGACAGCGAAAACATCCGCGGCATCAGCAAGCTCGGCTTCGAAGCGGTACGCATGATGTACGAGACCGAGGAGTCCAAGGAAGGCGGCAACGCCATGCGCGAGAAACGCGATCCCAAATTCCGCGACTTTATGGATAT
>CAYLTU010000073.1:0-16792 GCA_964386465.1 uncultured Rhodospirillaceae bacterium | reverse complement strand
AACCAGTACCTCATGTGTCCGCCAGACACTTGCAGCGTCAAGCCGCAGGCCAACAGCCCGGTGTTCGAAATTTCGGTCGATCGGCTGACTGCGCGTTGGCGCGACGTTCTTGCCGCCCAGCCGCACGTCGAACCGATGGCGGAGGACAAGGGTGCCCAGCAGTTCGACTATGTTCAGCGTACGGCGCGGTTCCGCTTTCCCGATATCGTCACGGTGCGGTTCATTTCCTTTTCGTCCACACAATCGACGCTCGCCATTTACAGCCGCTCGGTCTACGGAAAAAAGCGATTTCGGCGTGAACCGGAAGCGGATCAATTCCTGGCTCGCACTCCTCCGAAAAGGACAGGGGTAAGGAGGCCACGGCCGCCTGTCAGCGCGCCCGCTATCCCGGAATCTTGACCGCTTCGACGGCCTTGCCGAACTTTTTCTCCAAGGCTTCGACCAAGCCGACAATCCCGCCTTTTTTCAGGGCAGGTGCGAAATCGGCGCGCTGCGTCACCAGCAAGCTCGCGCCTTTGACTAACGCGTCGATGATCTTGAATCCGAAATAGCTGTCCGGGTAGCGCCGGACCCGGAAGGCGACACGGAACGGCTCCATACCGTCCTCGCGCTCGAAGCGAACCGAAATTAGCGTATCGCCACCATAAGCGCGGATCTTTTCGACTTCATATTTGCCGGTCCAGTTCTCTCCGGAAGTGAACTCATAGCCCGACAGGAACATTTCCTTATATGTCGTGTAATAGCGCTCCCACTCTTCCGGCGTCGCGCTGTCGTAATATCTGCCAAGAACGAACTTGGCCATCGGTTGGAAGGCGACCACCTGTCCCATGAGACCGCGGAATTTTTCAATCCGCTTCGCGAACGATAGCTGCTTGCGGCCCATTACATGGTTGGCGTTGCTGGCAAGCTCCCGCATCATTTTTCGCGCCTTCACCAGGGCCTCGGCGGCGAGTTGCTCTTCGCTCTTACCCTCTGGCGTCCGATTGCGGACCAACCTTCCGTCGGATGCATGCGCGCGAAGCTCCTTTGCGCGATTTCGCGCCAGTATCGTGAACGCCCCGTCGTCGCCATAGCGATCGAGATACGATTCGAAATCCCCTACATCGTTGCTTGTCTGGATCGACTGCCAGTAGGCGATTTCTTCCTGCGTATTGTTCACGTCGACAGGCGCGAGCGCCGCGACAGATGCCGTGTCTTCCGAACCCGGGACGAAGTAGAAATCTCCTGTCAGCGACGAAGACTCCCAGGGTGTCTGCGCGTCCTTGGTCTGCTTCTGCACCGACACGCGCACAATCTTGAATACCCGCTCGACGGGAACACCGGGTTTTGTCATCGCGGCGGCAAGAGCGGAGGAATAGGGGCTGTTTCGGCCGGTACCGTCGGCAGCAACATCTCCGGGCGCGGTCGCGTATGCGACGAGCGTCCCCTTGGTCGCCTGCATCTTGGCCAGGCCCCGCGCGGCCGATCGAAATCCCGCCTTGTAGGGATTGTTGCGGCAGGCGTCGAGGATCACGATATTCAACCGGTTTCCGGCGAACGCCATGTTGTCGAGAACCGTATTGGCCGATACCGATTCGACATCGACATCCTTCTCGCGCTCGATCTCGGCGTTGACCGGTATCAAGAAGTTTTCGTCCCGCACCTGAACGCCGTGACCGGCATAGTAGAACAGCCCGACCGCATCCTTGCCGGCAGCCTCCAGCCGGTCGCCGAACGCGTTTATCGCCCGTTTGAGGCCTTTCTGATCAGCGTCGATGAGTTCGACGACATCGAAATCCAATCCGCGGAGCGTTTGCGCGATCAACCTTGCGTCGTTGGGCGGGTTGGGCAGTCCTCCGACATTCGTATAGGCGCCATTGCCGACAACCAGGGCAACACGCTGCGCCGCGGCAGCATCTGCATACGGGGCGACAACCAAAAGGACGCCGACGATACAGCCGGCGAAAATTCTCGAAATCACGAACTTGGTCTCCCAAATTGCGAGTAATGCCAATTATCAGTAATTCGGCGCCCCGTATTCCGGCGTCGCCGGTTCCTGGCCCGTCTGGTAATCGATCCCGAGTTCGCCGCTGGCGTTGCGGTAGACATCGATATTGTCGATCACGGGGCGGGACCGCCGCGATTTCAGCCACAGGCGGAGCAGCAGCCTTTTCCTGTCGGGTTCGTCCCAATCCTCGAACGCTTTGCGGGCATGCAAGACCGTCCGGTTGTTGGTAAACGCCGCATCGCCCGGTTCCAATTGAAGGTGCAGGCAGATTTCGTCCCGGTTCATCAGCTCATCGAGATACTTGAGCGCCTTCTGCTCCAGCGGTGTCAGTTCGCGATGCAGGTCGCGCAAGCCGACCTCGAAAATTCCCCGCACGTAGAAGCAGCTGAAGATGTCCTGTGCGGAGGAGAATATCGGGATGTCGTAGGGCGTGATGGGCTCGGCGCCCGGCGCCTCCTCGCCGCGCCGATGATAGGGAAATCCGCGCAGGTAAACCGGCATATATTCCGGATGCTCCGCCAATACCGTGTTGTATACGGCGGGCGCGCTGACGAAGACGCTCTCACCGCCGGACTTGGCGCGCCGCACGCAAAGCAAGCCGATGAACTCCGACAGATCGGTATGCAAATCCAAATTCCGGCGGCTGAGGTAGCCGCGCGCGCTCTGCCGTTCCCCGGGTCTGGTTTCGTCTAGCACGTGGCCCATATAGTCGCCGCTTGCGCTTTGCGTATGGCCAGACCCCAGGTGACTGCCGATGCCCCAGTATATGCGCTCGACGTCGGCGACGTCGTAACGGTCGACGGGAATACCCCGCAGCACGACGAACCCACGCCCCTCCGTGATCTTTTCGAAGACCTTTTCGAGCGTGCCATCGAGATCGGGATGGGTGAACAGGGAGCGGGGAAACTCGCGGAAGGACAGGTTCTTCCCGCGGACGGAATCCATGATCTCGTCTATCGCGGCAAGCCCACGCGGCTCCAGCTCGGCATAGAGCGGTTGGTTGTCTTGGAACTCGCTGGCGCGCCAGTTCTTGCTATCTTCGATCCGCGATTCACCCAACCGAAACATCGACTGCTCCTCCTGATCCGGTCCATCACTCCGCTATTTCAAAGGTGCCGGCAGCCTATGTCAACTTGCCGTTACAGCGGTGGCGACGTATCGGTCATAGCCGACCAAATGGGTTTAGCCCGGCCTTCCATCGATCCGGGGGCGTGTCAGCACCGGCCAGAAGAGCGCCGCGAATACGCCGAATGCAACGATCCACAACGATCCCGAAACGATCATCGCGCCGCTATACCAATCGGGTAGCAGCGTCGGACCGAACATGCGAGTCAGCGCAGCGGCCGAAACGAGCGCGTAGGCGGTGGCCAAGGCGGGAGCCGCGACGATCGCCCGGCCGGTATGGCCGAGCGCGGCGCGCGACATTACGCCGAGCGTCATTGTGCCGATGGCGCCGATGGTCAGACCGTGCAACGCCGCCGCCGGGGAGAGCCAGCCGAACGCCTCCGCGGCGCCTTTAAGAAATAGGCTGGCAACAATCCATCCATAGCCGAGATGCAGCACCCACAAGATCGGCTTGCCACGGGTCCACCATGTCCGCCAGCCGACCATGCGTACGAGTTGCGCCGTGCCCGCGCCGAGCGCGACGATACCGCTCGCTTGCGTTTCCGGTGCAACCAGATCGGTCACCAACAAGGCGAGAACGCAGGCGATCGCGATCGCGTCGATCGCACCGGATGACCGCAGGGTCACGCCCTCCTGGCGCAACGCGCCGGACGTGAACGCCGGAACGATCCGGCCGCCGACAACGATCATCAGGAACAGGATTGTATCGATTCCGAGGACAAGCCCCGTCCGCGCGGTGTCTTCGAACACGCCGATGACCTCGCCATGGACCAACCCGTTGGCGACCGCGAACGCGCCGAGAACGCCAACGAACAGATAGTTCCGCGCCGCGCGCCGCTTCCATAACGGGCCGGCGACCATCGCCGCCAGGACCAGCGGAAACGCGATATCGACCGCGGCCACGGCCGCGCCGGGCAGCGCCGCGCCAAAACAGACAAGCAGACGACCCGCCGCCCAGACCGCGAAGAGCAACATCAGGCGCGGCCGCGGTAGAATCGGCGATCCTGTCCAGCTCGGCACCGCGGTCAGCAGGAATCCCGCGATTACCGCCAGCGCGTAGCCGAACACCATCTCGTGCCCATGCCACAGCATTGCCGGAAAGGAAGAGGTCGGCTGCACGACCATCCCGTTCATGGCATGCAAGGCGAGCCAGCCGACCCAGACCAGCATCGCCGCAACCGCGTACAGCCCTGCGGACAGAAAGAACGGCCGCATCCCGTAGCCTAGAAATATCCCCGCGCGGTTCCCGGTCGCGGGGCGATCAGTCATCCGGCGCCCGATCCGCGAATTTCGTTTCCGCTTCGTACGCGCTTGCAACGCGATAGAGCGTCGCCTCGGCGAAGGGCCGACCGATGAGCTGGAACGAGGCCGGCAACCCGTTGTCCGTAAACCCGGCCGGCACGGCAAGGGAGGGCAGGCCGAGATAGTTTATCGGCCGGGTGCAATGCGTCATGCCGGCGATGATGGCCGGGAAGTTGGGCGAGGCTTTCACGTCGGTCTCGGCGATCGACGGCACCGGCATATTGATCGTCGGCGCATGGAAGACGTCCGCTTCCGCGAATACGGCGTCGACGAAGCGTTGCGTGATTTGCGGCCTTATCTGCTGCGACGTCACATACTCGGTGCCGGCGATCATGAGTCCCGGTTCGAGCCTTGCCTTGACCTGAGCGCCGTAATCCTGCGGCCGGTCGCGCATCCAGGCCTGGTGCAAGACCGCGCCCTCCGGCCCGCGCAGCGCGATCGCCAAATCGGCCAGCTTGTCGTGGTCCGGCACTTCGACGGTGACGATCTCCGCGCCGAGCGACTCGAAGACCTTGAGGCTTTCGTCCATTCGCGCTCGGACATCGCCGGTGGCGCCATCGTAATAATAGTTCGACGGCACCGCGATTCGCAGGCCTTTGATCTCGGCGTCGATCACGGCCGCCTCGTAATCGTCGACCGGCACCGCGGCGGCCGTCAAATCCTTCGGATCGGCGCCGGCGATAATTCCCATCATGCGGGCGTTGTCGCGCACCGTCCGGGTCAGCGGTCCCACATTGTCGAGCGAGAAGGACAGCCCCATGACGCCGTAGCGGCTGACCCGGGTCTGCGTGCCCTTCATGCCGACCAGCCCGCAACAGGCCGCGGGCAGCCGCACCGACCCGCCGGTATCCGACCCCAGCGCGCCGAACACGACGCGGCCGCCGACCGACGAACCCGAACCGCTCGACGAGCCGCCGGTGACATGATCGGGGTTCCAGGGGTTATGGCAGTGACCCCAATGTTCGTTGTGCCCGAACGGCCCGACCGCGAATTCCGACATGTTGAGGCCGCCCATATGCAGCGCGCCCGCCGCCGCCAACCGCTCCAGCACCGTCGCGGTGTGGTCGGGTACGAAGTCCCGGCGGATCTTCGAGCCGCAGGTCGAGACTTTTCCCGCCCGGTAATACATATCCTTGTGCGCCAGCGGCACGCCCTGCAGCGGTCCCACCGCCTCCCTGCGGGCGAGCGCCGCGTCCGCCGCATCGGCTTCCGCCAGCGCGCCTTCGGCGTCGAGCGAGATGAAACAGTTCAACACCGGTTGTCGCACCTCGGCCTTCGCGATGCAGGCTTCGGTCAGTTCACGCGCGGATATTTTCTTCGACGCCAGGGCATCGGCAGCCTCGACGAGTGTCCATCGCGTCGGATCAGTCATCGTCCCGCCCCGACATGGCGACCAAAGCCCGGTCGAAATGGGCGGGTTCCGTATCGAACATCGAACCGCCGGCCACCGCGTTCAGCGTCTTGCCGACCGATATAGATTGCTTTGCGAGCCGCGCCGCCGCTTCGTCGTCCAACTCGACGCCCTGCCAGTACATGACAAGGTCGCGCAGTTTCCGTGCATCCAATTTCATCTCCTACGTTTCCCTGGAAGTGTAGTCCGCGCGACACCCCGCCGCGAGACAAGAAATGCGGTTTGGTCTAGACTCGATCCCGCTCGCCAAACAGGGAGGAACAGGCATGCAGGACAGTTTCAAGGAAGGTGTATCGACGACCAAGCGCGTGACGATCGACGAGTCACGCACCATTTCAGTCGCCGGCGATGAATTCAGGGTCTATGCCACGCCGGATATGATCCGAGACATCGAACACACGTGCAAAGATTACATCCTGGAATTCGCAGGCCCGGGCGAGGACTCGGTCGGCACTCAGGTGAACATCGCCCATGTCGGCGCCACCCTGATGGGGATGTCGGCCGAAATCACCGCGACCGTCAAGACGCTCGACCGGCGGCGCGTCGTGTTCGAAATTTCAGTCAAGGACGATCTGGAAGAAGTCGGCAAGGGCACGCACGACCGGTTCATCACCGATGCCTCGAAGTCGGCGGAGCGGCTCCGCGCCAAGGCGGAAAAAGCTGGCCTCTGACATCAATCGCGCGGGAGCTTAACCATGGCCAAACTTCAACCCGCAGGCACGACCGACGTCACCAGCTATTGCTACCAGTGCGTGGCCGGACCGGACCTGATGAAGATCCGTGTCGAGGACGGCGTCGCCACCGAGATCCGGCCGAACTTCGAGGCGGCGGAAGTTCACCCGGCGGGCGGCAAGGTCTGCGTCAAGGCCTATGGGCTCATCCAGAAGACCTACAACCCGAACCGCATCCTGACGCCGATGAAACGGACCAACCCAAAGAAGGGGCGTCATGAGGATCCGGGCTTCGTTGCGATCTCGTGGGACGAAGCGCTCGACACGGTGGCGGCGGAGATGCGCACCGCGCGCGACAAGGGGCTGACCGACAATTCAGGCTATCCGCGCCTCGCCGCCAGTTTCGGCGGCGGCGGTACGCCGACCGCCTATATGGGCACCTTGCCCGCTTTTCTAGGCGCCTGGGGTCCGGTCGATATGAGCTTCGGCAGCGGCCAGGGCGTGAAGTGCTACCATTCGGAACATTTCTACGGCGAGTTATGGCACCGCGCCTTTACGGTCGCGCCCGATACGCCGCTTTGCGAATACCTCGTCTCATTCGGCGCGAATGTCGAGGCGTCGGGCGGCGTGTGCGGCGTCAAGCGGCATGCCGACGCCCGCGTGCGCGGCATGAAACGCGTCCAGATCGAGCCGCATTTGTCCGTGACCGGCGCGTGTTCGGCGGAATGGGTGCCAATCCGGCCGAAGACGGATGCCGCCTTCATGTACGCAATGATGCACGTGATGCTGCATGAGGCGCCACGCGAGCGGCTCGATATCGACTATCTCAGACACCGGACTTCCTCTCCCTACCTGATCGCGCCGAACGGCTTCTTCCTACGCGATCCCGAAACGCGAAAGCCTCTGATGTGGGACGCCAAGAGCGGGAGCGCGGTGCCCTTCGACCACCCCGACGCCGATCCGCAGTTGGAAGGCACGGTGACGGCGGATGGGCTGGAAGTCGGCCCGGACCACCAGACATGGGACCATCGCGGTGTCGAATGCCGCACCGCGTTCGACCATCTGGCCACGCATTTGGCGCCCCACACGCCGGAATGGGCATCGGATATCTGCGACGTCGACGCCGACTCGCCACGCCGCGTCGCGACAGAATTCCTCGACCATGCCCGAATCGGCGAAACGATCGAGATCGACGGCGAGAGACTGCCGCTGCGGCCGGTTGCGATTTCGCTGGGCAAGACGGTCAACAACGGCTGGGGCGGCTACCAATGCTGTTGGGCGCGAACCCTGATCGCCTGCCTCGTCGGCGCGCTCGAGACGCCGGGCGGCACGCTGGGCACGACGGTGCGGCTCAACCGGCCGGCCGGCGACCGGTGGGAGAGCGTCAAACCGGGGCCGGACGGGTTCATGGAATATCCGATGAACCCGACCGACAAGAACAGCTGGATTTCGCGACCGCCGGCGCGCAGCGCCCACCGCACTCTGGTGCCGCTCGCCGCCAATTCCGCCTGGAGCCAGGCGCTGGGCCCGACCCATCTCGCCTGGATGATGCAGCACGAGAACCTGGAGAATCTGCCGGACGCGACGCCGCCGGACATCTGGCTCGTCTACCGCACCAATCCGGTGATCTCGTTCTGGGATACCGATTCGGTTGGCGAAGCGGTGGCCAACTTCCCGTTCACCGTTTGCTTCGCCTACACACGCGACGAAACCAACCATATGGCGGACATCCTGCTGCCGGACTGCACCGATCTCGAAGGTACGCAGTTGATCCGTATCGGCGGCACCAAATATGTCGAGCAATATTGGGACTATCAGGGGTTCGCCTTACGCAATCCCGCTTCGCCGCCGCAGGGCGAGGCCAAGGACTTCACCTGGATCGCGACGCAGCTCGCCGACCGCATCGGGTTGCTGGAAGAATACAATACGTCGATCAACAAGGGCGCGGCGGGCGTGCGCCTGATGGGCGACGGCTACGATTTTTCGCTCGACGTCACCGAAACCCATGACGTCGAGACGATCTGGGACGCGTCGTGCCGCGCGGCCAGCGCTGAACTCACAGATGGTCGGGAATCCGATGGTCTGGAGTACTTCCGGGAGCATGGATTCCGCGTCAAGGACTACTCCCGGCGGCACTGGTACCTGTATCCCGAAATGGTCAAGCAGGGGCTGCGTTTCGAGATGCCCTACCAGGAACAGCTATTGCGCATCGGCAAACAGCTCGGCGCGCGATTGCACGAACAGGGTATCGAGTGGTGGGACCAGCAGCTCGCCGAGTATCAGGCCCTGCCGCCTTGGGAAGACCTTCCCGGCCTGTGGGAGAAGGTATTGGAGACGAAATATCAGATCTCGATCGGCGACTACCCCTTCTGGCTCGTGACCGCGCGCAGCATGCAATACGCCTGGGGCGGCAATGTCGGCATCCAGATGATCAAGGAGGTCGCGGAAAACATCGCCGGACACGGCGGCATCATCATGAACCCTGTTGCGGCTCGCAAACTGGATCTCGCGGACGGCGATCTGGTCGAGGTCAAGTCGCCGGTCAACGCGACCCGGGGCCAGGTTGTGTTGCGCCAAGGCATCCGGCCGGACACCCTGCTGATGATCGGCCAGTTCGATCATTGGGCGACACCGCTGGCCAAGGATTTCAAGGTGCCGAGCATGAACGCCCTGATGCCGATGCTGCTGGAACTGACGGACGCCACCGGATCGAGCGCCGATCTGGTCAAGGTCAGCCTGCGTAAGCTGGACGCCGCCGCGTGACCCGCTGGGCGATGGCAGCCGATCTGCGCCGCTGCGTCGGGTGCCAGACCTGCACGTCGGCCTGCAAGCACACCAACGCGACCCCGCCCCTTGTTCAGTGGCGGCGCGTGCTCGATATCGAAACCGGCGAGTATCCCGACGTGCGGCGCAGCTTCGTGCCCGTCGGCTGCATGCACTGCGCCGAACCGCCCTGCATGCATGTCTGCCCGTCGACCGCGACGCGGCAACGCGAGGACGGCATCGTCACGATTGATTACGATTTGTGTATCGGTTGCGCCTATTGCGCCGTCGCCTGCCCCTACCAGGCGCGCTACAAGGTCGACCTGCCGCGTTTCGCTTTCGGCGGCGACCGGATGCGCCACGAAACGGCGCGTGAAATGCCGAATCGGCTCGGCGTCGCGCAGAAATGCACCTTCTGCTCGGACAGGATCGATTTCGGGTTGGAAAACGGGCTGACCCCGGGGATTGACCCGGATGCGACACCGGCTTGCGTCAATTCCTGTATCGCCGACGCGCTGCATTTCGGCGACGCCGACGACCCTTCGAGCAACCTCTCGAAAATGCTGCGCGAAAACCGGCATTTCCGCATGCATGAGGAGCTCGGCACCGATCCAGGCTTCCACTATTTGTGGGACGGCGACCGGGATTCGCTGGACGCGGCAACCAGTGGAACGATGGCCGCGGCGAAACAGGAACCCATGCGCAATACCGATACCGGCGCACATATGCCGGGCGTCATGCCCTGGCAGCAGACCCATTGGGACTGGCGCGCCGCGGGCAACTTCATATTCGGCGGCACCGGCAGCGGCTTGCTGGCGGGTCTTGCCGCGATCGACTTGTCCGGCACCCTCCCCCCGTCCTGGCTCGGCCTGTTGGGCCTCTCTTTTATCGGCGCCGGCCTGTTCCTCGTTTGGACGGAAATCGGCCGCATGCTGCGTTTCCTGAATGTTGTATTGCATCCCCGGTCTTCATGGATGACCCGCGAGGCGATGGCCGCGCTGCTGGTCTTCGTCTGTGGCGGCATGGCGATTCTGACGCCCGCGGTCGGATGGCTCGCGATGGCCGGGCTATTTGCGCTGCTGTTCCTCTATTGCCAGGGGCGCATCCTGCACGAAGCCAAGGGAATACCGGTCTGGCGCGAACCACGTGTTGTCGCGCTGATCTTCGCCACCGGTCTGGTGGAAGGCATCGGTCTGCTGCTGGCGGCGAGCAGTCTCTTAAGCGGCGCCGGCTCGATGCCGCTCGCTACCGCCTTATTGATACTCATCGCCTTTCGGGCATTCGCCTGGCGCCGCTATCTGCAGGCGCTGCTGACGGGTGGCGCCCCGGCGCGGGCGCTCGATATCCTGTCCGGCTTCCGCCCCTGGATGGCGGGTCTTGGCGCCGTCGCGCCGTCACTGCTGATCCTCGCCGGGATATTCCTGCCGTCCCTTTCACCGGGTCTGTTCGCGCTCGCCGGATTGGTGGCGCTGGCAACGGGCTGGCTGTTCAAATTCACACTCGTCACCGGCGCGTCCCTGAACCAGGGTTTCGCCATCGAACGCACCCCGGCGCGCGGGGACGGCCCGCCTGGAGCCGGCGTTAAGCCCGGCTGGCGCTGATAGGGAATTTCGCCATATGACCGACGACAAAATTTTCATGTACCAACACGCGGCTGAGACGATGCCGCGTCCCGATATTCAAACCCTGCAGCTGGCCCGGTTGAAACAAACCTTGCAGCGCGCCTATGGCAGGGTCGCGCACTACAAGAAACACTTTGACGAAGCCAGCGTCGGCCCGGACGATCTCAAGTCCCTGGACGATCTGCGGCGCTTTCCCTTCACCGTCAAGACCGACCTGCGCGACAACTACCCGTTCGGCATGTTCGCCGAACCGCGCGAATCGCTGATCCGGCTGCACGCTTCATCAGGCACAACGGGCAAGCCGACCGTCGTCGGCTACACGCCGGCCGATATCGAGCTGTGGACCGACCTCATGGCGCGGTCGCTCGCCTGCGCCGGCGTACTGCCGGGCGACATCGTGCACAACGCCTATGGCTACGGGCTGTTCACCGGAGGTCTCGGCGTGCATTACGGGGCGGAGCGTCTCGGCTGCAGTGTCGTGCCGGTCTCCGGTGGCGGCACCGAACGGCAAGTCATCCTGCTGCAGGATTTCGGCGCGCGGGTGATCTGCGCGACACCGTCCTACGCCCTCAACATCGCCGAGGTGGCGGCGCGACAAGGCGTCGATCTACGCGAATTGCCGGTCTCGGTCGGAGTGTTCGGCGCGGAACCCTGGAGCAATGCCATGCGCGGCGAGCTTGAGGAGAAGCTCGGCTTGAAAGCCGTCGACCTCTACGGCCTGTCGGAAATTCTCGGGCCGGGTGTGGCGGCGGAATGCCACGTGGCGCAATCCGGCCTGCACGCCTGGGAGGATCATTTCCTGTTCGAGACGATCGACCCGGAATCCTTGGAGCCGACGCCGGACGGCGAACCGGGCGAACTGGTCATCACGACGCTGACCAAGGAAGCATTGCCGATGGTCCGCTATCGCACGCGGGATATCACGCGGCTTTCCGACGAACCCTGCGCCTGCGGCCGCACGCACCGCCGCATTCTGCGCATCACCGGCCGCGACGACGACATGCTGATCATCCGAGGCGTCAACGTCTATCCGAGCCAAGTGGAAGCGGTGCTGGTCGGTTTGCCCGGCATCGCGCCCCACTACCAGTTCGTCGTTTCGCAAGACGGACCGATGACCGCGCTTCGCGTCGAAGTCGAAGCCGCCCCGGACGCGCCGGCCGACGCGGCGTTCCGCCAAGCGAAGGGGGCCGAGGTGCGGCACCAGATCAAGTCGCTGGTCGGCGTCACCTGCGATGTCGAGGTGATGGAAACCGGGACGGTCCCTCGTTCCGAGGGCAAGGCGGTGCGGGTACGGGATCTGCGGTAGTGGCGAAAAGGCGTCCTTTCGGAACAAAAAATTAACGTTTCCGATTACAGTATTTTCCGTAGGAGACGCAACTCGCTGTCCCACAGTACAGAATTTCTGCTATCATTGAGGGAAGGTGAAGGAGTTGTCCGGAACATGTCGGATGATTACGACATCGAGGCTCGGAACCAAGCCTCGGAAGGTCTTAGAGAGAGCAAAGAGCAGCTCGAAGACGCGATAGAATCCATTTCCGACGCGTTCGTTTTGTACGATGCGGACGGTTCGCTGGTCATTTGCAACCAGAAGCATCTCGAATTTTATCCACACCTCAAGAAAATTTACCGGCCCGGAATAAGCCGGAACGAAGTTATGAGGCATCATGCGAGCGTGATCCTTGAAAACGACCCGTCCTTCGACGTTGAAGGCTACCTGGAAGAGCGTCTGAATTTGCGTTTGACGCCGCGGCCCGACCAAGAAGTTCAGCTCACCGACGGACGATGGATCGCAATTCGCGAAAGACCCGTGGCGGGCGGCGGTATGGTCTCAATCCGGACGGATATTTCCAAACGGCGGGAACTCGAAAAATTAAAAGGCGAACTCGTCGCAACGGTAAGCCACGAACTGCGTACACCGCTGACATCGATATATGGATCGCTTGCATTGATTCGGAACGGAGCGGCGGGTGACTTGCCGGATCAAGCACAAAAATTAATCGATATCGCTCACAGCAATTGTCAGCGACTTGTCGGTCTCGTGAACGACATCCTGGATATGGAGAAAATCGAAGCCGGAAAATTCGATTACACCATGGCGCCGGTTTCGATCACGGAATTGATCCGGGATGCCGCGGTTTCGAACGCTGCCTATGGCACCCTGTTCGGCGTTTCGTTTGAGATTTCGGGCGAAATACCCGACCTTACGGTTAACGGCGATTGCCAAAGACTGCTTCATGTTCTGACAAACCTGCTGTCCAACGCGGTGAAACATTCTCCCAAAGGCGGCCGCGTAACCCTTTCCGCGATCGAGTCCGATGGATTTGTAAGAGTCTCCGTACAGGATTGGGGGACCGGAATCCCCGACGAATTCCACGACAGGCTATTCGAAAAATTTTCAATGGCCGATTCGACCGGTTCTCAAAACGTGCTTGGTACAGGGCTGGGCCTCGCCATATGCCGGGCAATTATCGACCGGCATGAGGGGAGGATAGCTTTCAAGTCGAAACAAGGCGTCGGCTCGACCTTCTTCTTTGAGTTGCCGTTAGTACCCGGCCGCGCCTAAGGCGAATTGGAAGTTTGCGGAAGGGAAAAAATCGCTAAAAATCCAGCGGCAGGCTCAGATGCTTTTCGTACACGAGGTCGCGGTGCGCCAGCAGGACCGGGTCGACCGCGTCGCCGACCTCTGACTCCTTGACGGCGTAGAGGTCCCGGAGCAGGCCGGGCATCCGGTTCACGCTTTCGTCCAAGGGTGCGACCAGCTGCGAGAAGCAGGCCCAGTAGAGGTCCGTCGCCGTGAATTCGCCGCCAACAAAATAGTCGCTGCCGGCGGCCTTTTGGCTGTGCAGCTTATGGGACAGCATGCGCAGGATATCCGCTGCCCTGTCGTTCGCGCGGGCCAGCGCTTCCGGCGAATAGCCATACCGTTCCGCCAACGTGGCGCCGCTACGCTGCACGCGTTCGTCCGGGCTGGCGTTCAGCCCATCGATCAATTGCAACCGCCGCTGCCAGGCGAGGCCGTTTTCCGACGCGATCTCCGTAATGATCCCGAAGGTTTCGACCCGCGACGCGGAGTCCGGCGGCAGCAATGCCGGCGCCGGCCGCAACCGTTCCGCCAGCGCGATGATCTCGTGCCACCCGGCACGAGCGGGTTCGTCGTCGTAGACGGCAATAGGCGCGTTCCGGTGGCCAGTCCATTCGAAGAGTTCATCGTTGGAACGGCCGCCGAGCTGGGCGACCGGGACATAGGGTATCCCCTTCACTTCGAAGACGTACTTCGCCGCCTGGCTCCAAGGCCCCGGCACGCCCTTGGTCAACGCGAGACGAAGACCCGGAAGGGCCCGCGCCTCGGCTATATCGATATATTCCATGGGTCTTTACCCGCACCCAATCAGGTGCTCGGTTTCGTCGGGAACGGCGTGAGCTGAAGCTCGTGCGTCCAGCACGACCGGTCCTGGGTGTGCAGGTAATGGAACGCCTCGGCGATCTTGACCGGGTTTATCACGATATCGGCGTTTTCCTGCGCCTTGGGCAGCGCCCGCGTGCCGGGCGAGTCGATCAAGCCGTCGATCACCACGTTGGCGACGTGGATGCCGTGCTCGGAATATTCCTCCGTCAGAACCTGCGCCAGTGTCCGCATCATGACCCGCGGATAGTACAGCGACTCGCCGGTGTTCCGCTTGCGCCCGCGCAGCGACTTGGCGTTGTTGGAAAATAGGAACGAGCCTTCGCCCTTCCGACGCATCGCCGGCAGCACTTCCTTTGCGACCAGGAACGGCCCACGGCTGGAGATATGCTGCGCCGTGTCGAACATCTCGATTTCTATATGTTCCAACAGTTCCTTCTCCGGCGGCAGGTCGCGGCCTTCAAGATAGCCGGCATTGTAGATCAGCACCTCCGGATCGCCCGCCTCGCGCCGGATGATATCGAAGGCGCTGGCGATGGAGTCCTGATCGGTGAGATCGAGCTCAACGATAATGCAATCGTTGCCCTGTTCCCCGATCGCGGCCGACAGCGCCGCCGCATTGCCCGCGCTGCGCGTCGTCAGAACGGTGAAGAACCCTTCCTGCGCGAATTTCTGCGACAACGCGCCGCCAACGCCCCAACGGACGCCCACCGGAACGTCGCTATCGTCAATCGCCCCGCCATGCGCCAGCTTGGTGTTGCGCCCGTCCGACTGCCATTTCGAGGTCGCGCCGATGACGACGGCGACGGGTTTGCCGCCTGTGTTCTGTCCGGTCATGTGAATTCCCTCCTACCTGTCCCAACCCCACCAGTCGCAGATCGCCTGTCCCATGACAAGGTTCAGATCGTCACCGCTGAGCCAGTCCAGCCCTTCGGTGAACATTGTCACGCATTGGCCCCAGGAACACGGCATCTTCGAAATATCGGTGCCCCAGAACATGCGGTTTGGCCCGAACGCGTCGAAGATCTGCTTCAGATACCCCTGCATGATCGGAAAGGGATAGGCTTCGGCCGAATAGCCCGGCGCGCCGGTCGCCTTGACCGCGATGTTGGGATGCTTCGCCAGCTCCAACAGTTCCGGCATATGCACCATCGCCTCGTGATCCTTGAGCTTGGTCGTCCCACCGCGGCCGCCGAGATGGTCGATGGTCACGCGCAGGCCCGGATGGCGTTCGGCGATGCGGCCGAACGCGGCGAGCGAGCCCGTCGCCAGCATCGAGATCGGCACGCCGGCTTCCTCCGCCGCCGCCCAAAGCCAGTCGAGCGTGCCGTCCGCCACCCATTGCCGCATCGGATCGGTGAGGCAGGTATAGCGCAAACCGAGCATGCCCGGCTGGCTGCGCCACGCCGCGACCTGTTCCCTTGCGTCCTGTTGGTCGAGGGCCACCGCGCCCATGATCGCGAACCGGCCCGGATAGTCCTGCGTCGCCTTCCGCGCCATCGCGACCGACCCCGGGTCCCAGCTCGGCGGATGGATTACGGCCGCGTCGACGCCGGCCTCATCCATCAAACCGACGGCTTCCGAGGGCGTGAAAGACGTCACCTGCCAGTGCGACTGGTTGCTCGGCAAGCCGCTGCTCCAGAGGTGTATCTGGGCGTCGACGATCTGCATGGCGTTGGGTTCCCGTTGTTATGCGAGGCGATTATACACACAGCGCGCCTGGCGCACCGGGTCGCCATTAAGACCTTGGCCGGGGCGAATTCTCCCTGCGGTCACCTCGGACGAGCCGCGAAGCCGTGCCGATCCGGCATCCATGGGGATGCAGGACGCTGTTTCACCCTGGATCCCGTGACTTCGGCCGTAGATTCATTCCAAACAGGCGGTTCGAACTTTCTGCCACGAGACGCGTCTTCAGGTAATGTTTGCGGACGAAAAGGAATAACGGGAGAAATCGATGGCGTCGCCCGCCGACCTGCCGACCGAAGCGCTTTACCAGCCGCCGATGACGTTCATGGGCCTACCCCATCGCACCGACGCGACGGGCTCCGGGGCCGCGATCCTCGGCTGCCCGTTCGACTGCGGGACGCATCCGTTCCGGGTCGGGGCGCGGCAGGGGCCGCAGGCGATCCGGGAACAGTCCGGTCTGATCCGCCGCTACCAGTCCGAGATCGCTGACACCGACGCGCTGACCGAGCTCGGCGCCATCGATGCGGGCGACGTCCGGCTGGTCCCCTCGCGCGCCGAGGAGGCGTTCGATGCGATCGAGGAGGCGGCGTACCGGCTGGTCTCGACCGGGACCGTACCCGTCGGTTTCGGCGGCGACGGCAGCGTGTCGTTGCCGCTGGTCCGGGCCGCGTCGCGCGTCCATCCCAACCTCACCCTGCTGCATTTCGACAGCCACACGGATTCCTACGAGGTCGATCCGCTGCACCGTTACGACGCCGCGACGCAATTCGCCCACGCCGCGCTGGAGCAGCGGATAAGGGTCAGCGGCTCCTATCACATCGG
>CAYLTU010000072.1:0-21426 GCA_964386465.1 uncultured Rhodospirillaceae bacterium | reverse complement strand
TGATCTGGCCGACGATCTCCGACGGTTCCAGATTGCGCACCAGCCGCTGCGTGCCCGTGTGGCAGAAGGAACAGGTCAGGGTACAACCCACCTGGCTCGACAGGCACAAGGTACCGCGCGGTTCTTCGGGAATGAAGACGGTTTCCGCCTCGTTGCCGTCGGCGAAACCGAGCAGCCATTTCCGGGTTCCGTCGGACGAAATCTGCGCCGCACCGACCGCGGGCCGGCCAATGCGGTATGAGTCGGCCAGCTTGGCCCGCGTAGCCTTCGACAGACTGTGCATTTCCTCGAAATCGGTGACGCCGCGCTGATAGATCCACTGATAGATCTGCCGGCCGCGATAGGCCGGCTCGCCCAGCGCGGCGGTTACGCCTTCCAAATCCGCGCGGTCCATGCCGACCAAATCGACGCGCGAATCGTCCACGACGTTATCGGTTTGCGTTTCCACCATGGCGACTAGATATAACCCGCGGCGCGCCGATCACAAGCCGGGACTGATTCAGGTCATATCCTTCGTCCGACGCAGCGCGCAGAATTTCGCCGACTGCCAAAGCGGAGAACTGCCATGGATCAAAAGGAATTCGAAGCGGCGCTATCGTTGCTGATCGACGAAATGGAAGGCGACCAGGGCGACCGGCACGAGATATTCATGCGCTTGCATCAGACGCTGGAGACCATGCGAGCAGAAGGCTTGCCCGTTCCCGACGATCTGGCGAAGATGGAGCGGGAGCTCGCCGCGGAATTCGAAGCGGAAGCAAAAAACGGGTAATGCACCGGCGTAGATGAGCGACAACAACCCTTTCGACGGGCTGGCCGCCCGCTATCAGGCCAACCGCCCGGACTATCCGGAACCGCTGCTGACCCAACTTGGGACGCAGGCGCCCGCCGGTCCTTTGACGGCCATCGATGTGGGCGCGGGCACCGGTATTTCCACCCGGGCCCTGAAGCGCGCGTTGGGCGACGATTGGTCGGTAACCGGCGTCGAGCCCGGGAAGGACATGCGCCGCCAGGCCATCGAATCGACCCCACCCGAAGACGGGATCGCTTATATCGAAGGCGCGGCGGAAGCGCTGCCCTTCGAAGACGGATCTTTGGGCGTGGTCAATGTCGGCCAGGCGATCCAGTTCTTCAACCGGCCGGTCTTCTATGCCGAGGCGGGACGATTGCTGGCGGCGGGCGGCCTGCTTTCCGTCATCCAGAACAACCGTGTCTGGCGGAAAAGCGCGCTGCTCGATGCGCACGAAACCTTCGTCGAAACCAACGACCCGACCTATTCGCGCAGCTATCGCGATATCGACCTGGAAGCCGAATTCGAGACGCTCGAATGGGCGGAGACCGCGCAACGGCTGGAACATCCCTGGGAGCGCGTCATCGACGCCGACCGTTTCGTCGGCACGATGATGTCGCGGCGGACCATGAAACCGACCGTGGCCAAGCTCGGCGAAGCCTCTGTGGAGGAATCGCTGCGAGCACTCGTCGCGGAACATGGCAATGCGGACGGCTCGGTGACGATCCCCTATGTCAGCGAGTTGTTTTTGGCCCGGAAAGCGCGTTGACGCGAATTCCTATTTTACCTTGCACGCCCTGTTGATGGCGTTGTGCGCCGCGGTGAAACCGAACAGGGAATAGGTGTCCTTCGTCTTCGTGCCACGGCTCGAGACGCCGCGAATGACCATCTGCTTGCCGACGCGCATGGCGCGGACCATGGCCGCATCGTCCTTCGGCGCGCGGTTCCACGCCGTATCGCCGTCGGTAAATAGACTATATTTCTTGCCGTCGATCGTGGCTGTCGCTTCCGAGCCCTTCTTGAAGTTGTAGCCCGCCTCGAAACTGGTTTCGTTCACCCGCTTCGGCTTGGCCCAGCGGCGGTGGGCGATAAACACGCGAATATCGCCGCGTCTCTTGTATTTGCCTTCTGATTTCTGCGGCTTGCCCCAGACGACGCAGACGGTCTTGCCGCCTTCCGGGAAGGAATAGGCTTGCCAGTCCTTGAATTCACCGAGCGATTTCTCGGCCGCCGATACCGAAAGCGGGATGCAGATCGCAAAAATGGCGCCCGCCGACCGGGCAAAATTCATCTGTTTCATCGACACCTGTTCCGATACAAAAACTGTCAATCACATTGCCGGGAAAACCGTCCGCCATGGGCGTGCGGCGGCAGTTCCTCCACCGGACCGCCGGGCGACGGCGGCCGCGGCGCATGCCGGCCCCGGGTGATCAGCCGGTCATACATGAGAATCGCCCCGGCGATACCGACATTGACGCAGAACTTTGTCGAAATTTTGACCGTATGGTCGCAGCGGGCGACCAGTTCCGGCGACAACGAGCCGCGCTCGGGACCCAGCACGTATGCCGCCTGTTCCGGATGCGTGAAACTGGGCAGATCGACGGCCTCGTCGAGCAGTTCTACACCGACGAGCTGGCAGCCATGCGGCAGCGTCATCGCCTCGACCGTATCGTAGTGATAAAGCGGTACGTGTTTCGCGGTCGCCGAAGTATCCGATTTGTACAGCGCACGAACATCGACCGCCGGCGCGATCGCAAACACGAAATCGGCGCCGAACGCGTGCGCCGAGCGGAACAGGTTACCGACATTCATCGGCTTCGAGATACGTTCGACGCCGATTCCGAAAAATCCTCGCATGGCGCGGAACCTTGCATGGCCAGCCCCGGCGAGGCAAGTTGCGTCGCCGAATTCCACGTGAATAATTCTCTGATGATCGACACCCCAAAAAACCGTATGGCAAGCGTCGCGCTGCCGCGGGACTCCGCGAACCCGATCCTGGTAGAGGTCACGCGCGGCGACATGGTGGAAAGCATCCATCGCGGCAGCGTCGCCGTGGTCGATACGGCGACGAAGGTTGCGTTGCAATGGGGCGATATCGATGCGCCCGTCTACCCACGCTCGGCAATCAAGGCGCTGCAAGCCCTGCCGCTGATCGAGTCGGGCGCAGCGGACGCCTTCGGCTTGAGCGACGCGGAACTCGCCATCGCCTGCGCCTCGCATAGCGGCGAACCGCGGCACATCGAAACGGTCCACGCATGGCTCAATCGCATCGGGTTGTCCGAGAAACATCTCACCTGCGGTCCGCACTGGCCGCGCCATCACCAGGCCACCCTGCACGACATGATCCGCGCCGGCGAGACGCCCGGCGATATCCACAACAACTGTTCCGGCAAACACACGGGCATGCTGGCGACCGCGCACCATCTGGGGGAACCGCTGTCGGGATACACCGAACCGACCCATCCCGTGCAGCAGCGCATCCTCGGCACCCTGGAAGCGATGTGCGGGCTCGACCTGTCGCGGGCGCCGCGTGGCACGGACGGATGCTCGGCGCCGAACTGGGCGATTCCGCTGTCGAACCTGGCTTACGCATTCGCGCGGCTGGGCGCTCCGGACGATCTACCGCCCGCGCGCGCCGACGCGGCGCGTCTAATTCGCAAGGCGGTCGCCGCCGAACCCTTCATGGTGGCCGGGACCGACCGCTACTGCACCACATTGATGTCGGTCGCGGGTGAAAAGATCTTCGTCAAAACAGGCGCCGAGGGCGTCTTCTGCGCCGCTCTGCCGGAATACGGGCTCGGCATCGCGTTGAAATGCGACGACGGCGCGCCGCGCGGCTCGCAATACATTCTGACGGCGGTACTGCGGCGTATCGGCGCGCTGGACGACGAAATGGCAACGCAGCTCGACGCGCTCGTTACCGTCCCGATCGAAAATTGCAACGGCGCCATCGTCGGCTTGGTCCGCCCGGCTGCCCCCCTAGCCTTCTGAGCACAAGGAGATTGTCATGCGCGCGATCCGCGTTCACGAACTCGGCAAACTGGATGTCCTGCAACTCGACGAAGACGTACCTTCGCCGTCACCCGGTCCGGGGCAGGTCCGGATCGCCGTGCACGCAACGGGTTGCAACTTCGCCGACATACTGGTGATAGAGGGCACCTACCAATACAAGCCCGAGATTCCCTTCTCGCCGGGCCTGGAATGCGCCGGGGAAATCATCGATGTCGGCGAAGGCGTGACCGGCTTCAAGCCGGGCGACCGGGTCATGGCGAATCTGCATGGCGGCGGCTACGCCGAGGAAGTGATTGCCGAGGCCGCCAGCGTCGAGCCGATGCCCGACGACATGGATTTCGTCACGGGCGCCAGTTTCCCGGTCGCCTATTCGACCGCAGCCCTGGCGCTGACCCATAAGCGTGTCGACTTGCAGGCTGGCGAAGTGCTGCTGGTGCACGGCGCCGCCGGCGGCGTCGGACTGGCCTGCGTCGATGTCGGCAAGGCGATGGGGGCGACCGTCGTCGCGACCGCCAGCACGAACGAAAAACTCGCCGTGGCCAAGGAATACGGCGCGGACCATCTGATCAACACCAGCAGCGAACCGATCCGGGACCGGGTCAAGGAAATGGTCGGTGGCGCGGACGTGGTGTTCGATCCGGTCGGCGGCGACGTCTTCAAGCAATCGCTGCGCTGCATCAATTCGGACGGAAGGCTGGTGATCATCGGCTTCGCCGGCGGCGACATCCAACAGATCCCGTCCAACCATCTGCTGGTCAAGAACGCTTCAGCGGTCGGCATGGCGTTGGGCGCCTACCGCATCACCGATCCCGGCGTGGTAACGCAATGCTATGTGGATCTGCGGCGCTGGTTCGCTGAAGGGAAGCTGCGGCCGAAGATCAGCCACACCTTCCCCCTCGAACGGACCGCCGAAGCGCTCGACGTCATCCTTCAGCGCAAGGTTATCGGCAAGGTCGTCGTTAAAATCCGCTAGGTGCGCCAGAACGGTTTCGCCGCTTCCACATTAGCGCCAGCCCGGTCGATCCCGATATCCGCAAGCATGCGATCGCTAAGGCTCGCCAAGTCCTGCCGTTGCTGCGCTCTCGCCTGCCAGGCCTCTAAAGTGCAGCCCGCGCGCAGGACCGCGTTGGACACTAAAGACATGATCGCACCCGTCCGTAGCGGCGCGGGCGCGGTCGTTTCGCTGCAAAGCGTCTGATGGATGCTCATTGTCATTCTCCTTGTTCGAGGGCATCTTTCGGATATCCTCACTGGGCAAAGTTGCTGTCTTATTGATTGATATTTATGGTCTCCATTGACGTTTCACAAATGATCATTTTTTGGCATGATCATTAAAAAAACTAATGCGAAACTGGATTGCAAACGATGGTCGACAGACTGCCTCCCCTGAAATCGTTACGCGCTTTCGAAGCGGCTGGACGCCATTTGAGCTTCACGCGCGCCGCGAACGAATTGAACGTCACCCAAGCGGCGGTCAGCCATCAGATCAAGGCACTGGAGACCTGGCTCGACGTCCCGCTCTTCAAGCGGTTGAATCGCGCCCTGCTGCTGACGGAACCAGGTCAGCACTACCTTCATTCCGTGCGCCGCGCCCTCGAGGTGCTTGCCGATGCGACACAGCAGATCACCGCGACCGGCGGCGGCGATCCGATGACGATCAGCGTCATGGCGTCCTTCGGCGCAAAATGGCTGGTCACGCGGCTGGTCCGTTTCAGCACCGCTCATCCGGAAATCGATCTCCGTTTCTCCGCCGAAGACGATCTCGTCGACTTCGCGCGCGACGATGTCGATATCGCGATACGGTTCGGGCGGGGCATCTGGCCGGGGTTGCGCGCCGATCTGCTGATGCGGCAGGACATCTTTCCGGTCTGCAGTCCGAAACTGGCCGAGGCGGGATCGCATCCGCTGAAGGCGCCGGGCGATCTGCGCCATCACGTCCTGCTGCACGAACGGCCCGCCAGCTACGACTGGCGCACGTGGCTGCTGGCGGCCGGCGTCGACGGCATCGACCCGGTTCGCGGGCCGAGCTTCAGTCACGCCCACGTCCTATTGCAGGCAACCATCGACGGTCAGGGCGTCGCGTTGGGCGCGACGCCGCTGGTCGATGACGACCTGGCTGCCGGACGGCTGGTCAAACCGTTCGAGTTGACCCTGTCCGGGGAATGGGCCTACTACGTGGTCTATCCCGAAGCCCGCAGCGAAGAGCCCAACATCCAAACCTTTCGGGACTGGATTGTCGCCGAAGCACGCCGGGAACCGGAACTTTAGGTCATGGACTCATAAACTGCGATGGTCTTGATCGCTTTTTGGCGGCAGGATTTCGCTTCCTGGGCGGCGTCGTGTCGTCGGTCACGATGCTGAAGCATCGCTCCGCTCCTAACTCCTTGCCAGAAAACGAAATCCTGTCGTCAAGGCCGTCGCAGTTTATGAGTCCATGACCTAGGCTTCTTCGTCCGGAACTCGGATACCATGGCAGTCGCCTCCGAACTGCGGCAGACTGTCCGCGATCTCGTAGTAATCCCCCTTGTCGCCGACAAATATGTGGGCGGCAAGACGCACACCGGACCCCGCATCGAGTGACCCCGCGAAGATAGCCGTGTAGTCCGCAGTATCGGACTGCCAGAACAGAGTGGACCCACAGGTCGTGCAAAATCCTCGAACCGCTGACGACGATGCACGATACCAGGTCAGCGCATCTTTCCCCGTGATTTCGAGATCGCCTCGCGCCGTGGCGGTCGCGGCGACGTGGTGCCCGCTAATCCGGCGGCACTGGGAGCAATGACAAGCGATGGCTTCCCGCAAGGGACCGCGCACCACGTAGCGCACGGCGCCACACAGGCATCCCCCCGTCGCCCGAACTGGTTTCTCATTCCGTACCATGACCCTGACTCCGTCTTTCGAACGCTGGACGGTATTGTAGCCTCGCAACTTGTTGTGGACTAAAGATCCCTAAAAAATCGAATTTCCAGTTGTCTCAACTTTCGCAGGGCCCATTATTGTTGAAACCGTTCCACCGGCTATCGGCTTGAGGCGAGGACGGTAGGGGCATGAGGCATAGGGGCAACTACGCAACCGAACATTGCGCGGGCGGCGATCCGATCTAGATCGGCCGACCCCTCCAAAGATCGCATATACCAAAAGGTACCTGGGTAGAGAGAGAGGGAAATCATAAGGTGTTGAAACGACTTTTATTATCGATGGGCATGGTATTCGGCCTAATCGCGGGCGCACACGCCGAGACATTCGTCTTCACGGCAATACCGGACGAGGACGAGAGCCGCCTGCGCGCGCGCTTCGACAAAGTCGCGACCTACCTGTCCAAGAAATTGGGGGTCGACGTTAAATACATCCCCGTAAAATCCTACGGAGCCGCGGTAACCGCCTTTCGCAACGACCAGGTCCAGATGGCCTGGTTCGGCGGCCTTTCCGGCGTGCGGGCGCGGCAACTGGTCCAGGGATCGGAAGCCATCGCGCAGGGCTATGAAGACCAGTTCTTCATCACCTATTTCATCGCCAACGCGAAAGCGGGCCTGTCGGCCGGCGATTCTTTCCCGACCGGCATCAAAGGCAAGACCTTCACCTTCGGCTCGAAGGGCTCCACGTCGGGCCGCCTGATGCCGGAATTCCACATTCGCGAAAAATTGAACGGCGCACCGAACGACGTTTTTCGGAAAGTCGGATTCAGCGGCGACCATTCGCGTACGATCGCGTTGGTCCAATCCGGCGCCTATGAAGTCGGCGCGGTAAACTTCAAGGTCTGGGGAAACGAGATGAGAGCCGGCAAGATCGACACCTCGAAAATCGAGATCATCTGGAAGACACCGACCTATCCCGACTACCAGTGGTCGCTGCGCGGCGATGTCTCGAAAAAGTTCGGCGCCGATTTTAAGTCGAAAGTTACCAAGGCTTTACTGGGAATGAAGGATCCCAACTTGCTCGCGTCCTTCCCGCGCAAGAGCTTCGTACCGGCGTCCAATTCGGACTACAAACCCATCCTCGAAACGGGAAAATCGATCGGGCTGATCGACTGATCCGATGGCCCTGTTCGACCTACGCGACACGAACGCCGCCTATAACGGCGCCACGGTGCTGAGCGGAATATCGCTTAGCATCGAGGCGGGCGAACGCGTGGCGCTGGTCGGCCGCAGCGGCGCCGGCAAGTCGACATTGCTGCGCATGCTGTACGAGCAGCGGACCGGAGAAGCGGCTTTGTTGCCGCAAGAGCTCGGTTTGGTCCGCGTTCTGTCGGTATTCCACAACATCTATATGGGCCGGCTGAACCGGCACTCGGTCTGGTACAATTTCATCAATCTGGTGCGACCCATGGCGCGCGAGGTGGATATCGTCCGCGACATCACGGAACGGCTGGGACTAACGGAAAAACTGTTCGCGCCAACGGGCGAACTGTCCGGCGGACAGCAGCAGCGCACCGCCGTCGGTCGCGCCCTCAATCAGGGTAGCAGGATCCTTATCGGTGACGAACCCGTATCCGCCGTCGACGAACATCAGTCGCGCAACGTACTGGAAAGCATCAACGAAGGACACGAGACGGTCCTGCTCGCGATGCACGACATCGAACTGGCTATCGCCTATACCGACCGTATCGTCGGTTTGCGCGACGGCGCCATCGTCATGGACCAGCCGACCGCCGGCATGGTTTCGTCGGACCTTGACGACCTCTACCGAAATTAGAGACCCTAACCGAGGGCAGACGTCGCCGCTGGTTCGCGCGAGCTTGACATTTGTCGCGATCGCGGCCGCCTGCCTGTTCCTGGCAGACCTCGAGACCATCGGCGTCGATCCATGGGCCGAATTCGGCCGTATGGCACTTGGCGCCGTTACACCGGATTTTTCCGCTACAGACCGCCTGTTTGACGCGGTAATACAAACCTTGGCCTTTGCCCTGCTCGGCGTCGCTGTCGCGAACATTGTCGGTTTCGCGTTGGCTATGTCCTTCCACTATCGAATCGTGCGAGTCGGTTGCGCCTTCGTCCGCGCCATTCACGAACTCTTCTGGGCGCTCATTTTCCTGCAGATTTTCGGACTGTCGCCGCTCACCGGCATCCTTGCCATCGCCATCCCGTACGCGGGGATAATCGCCAAGGTCTATGCCGAAATCCTCGAAGAAGCCGATCCCGCACCGGCCCGGTCCGTCCCGCTCGGCACTGGCGCGGTATCAATTTTCCTGTTCGCCCGCCTGCCCGACACCTTGGTCCATTTCAAGCATTACAGCATGTACCGGTTGGAGTGCGGCCTGCGGTCGAGCGCGGTGCTCGGTTTCGTCGGGTTGCCGACCCTCGGCTTCCATCTCGATTCCGCATTCAAGCAAGGCCACTACTCGGAAGTCTCCGCGCTGCTGATCCTGTTCTACGTCATCATCGCGACCATGCGGCGCTGGATGCATAAGCGGCTTTTACCAGTGTATCTGATCGGCGCGCTGATGGTCTTGCCCACTGGCGCATCGATTTCGATGACAAACATCGTTCGCTTCCTTACCCAGGATATCCTGCCGCATCCAATTCGCGTGGCGGAATCGATCGACGGGACCGTGTTGCTCAAGCTGTGGGACTGGTCGGCGAACCTGGTGATGACCCAGGCCATCCCCGGAGCATTCAACACGATCGTCCTGACGATGATCGCGCTGGTCGGCGCGGGCATCTGCGCGCTTGTCATGTTTCCATCGATCTCGCCCAAATTCCTTGGTCCCAAAAGCTGCGCCGCCGGCCATGTCTTCCTGGTCGTGGTCCGCTCGACCCCGGAATACATACTGGCCTACGTCTTCCTGCAGCTCTGGGGACCATCGATGGCGCCGGCGATTGTCGCGCTGTCGCTACACAACGGTGCGATAATCGGTCATCTGATCGGCCGCCACACCGAAGCGATGCCGACCCGGCCGGACAGTCCGAAGGGACTGAACCTGTACGGCTACGAGATCCTGCCGCGGGTCTATCCGCAGTTCCTCGCCTTCCTGTTCTATCGCTGGGAGGTCATCCTGCGCGAGACGGCAATATTGGGAATCCTCGGCATTCCCACATTGGGGTTCTACATCGACAGCGCCTTCGCCGATATCCGCTACGACCGCGCGCTCGTCCTGATCGTCATTACCGCATTGTTGAACATCGCCGTGGATGCCCTGTCCCGCCGCATTCGCGCACGGCTCCGATTAAAGACAACGCTCGATCACGGCTGAGGCGCGAGGCGGCACACGCCAAATTCAGACGAACCGGGCCAAAACCGATTTCCAGGCAGCAGCTTCTTTCGCCGGCGTGAAGCGCGGCGCAAGCGCTTCGCACCGTCGATTCAGGTCAGCGAGGAATGCCGGGTCCCGCTCGGCCCGTTCCAGCAACGCGCGGAGATCCGCGGTATCGCCGGTCCGGTAGTAACCCGGATAATCCTCGCCCAGCAGGCCGATATTTCCCGATATGTCCGACGCGATAACGGGCACGCCTGCGACCAGCGCTTCGGACACCACGTTCGCGCCGCCTTCCATAATCGAGCTGATGACCATCAACTGCGTCTTGACGAATTCGCGCCGCACCGCCCAGCCCGGCACTTCACCGCGCCAGAGATAGCGCTTGTTGCGCGCCTTCTCTGCCTCCGCCTTTTTCTCCCAGGACCCATCATGCGCTTTGCCCAGATGAATGACCCGCAGCCGTGAGTCGTCCGGCATCTCCCGCGCCGCATAGGCCGCGCGCAAGGGATCCTTCTCTTCGCGCAAATGCCCGATGACGCAGACATCGAAGTGCCGCATCGACGGCTTGCGCGGGCGGATCAGAGGGGCCGCGCTTTGCGGTACCACCGCCAACTTTGCCCCGAATTTCGCGGGGATATCGTGGCCCACACGGTCGTGCAGGCAGACCAGCCAGTCGGCCATCTCCATGGACCGGCGTGTCGTCTTGGGATGGCTATCTTGAAACCGGTAGATATCGGTACCAGTCAAGGCGACGATCAACGGCCGCGACGAAAAGCGTTTCCGAAAAAGGGATATGGAATCCGCGCTACGCCAGGCGTGCAGCGCCACCATCATGTCCGCGTCGCCCCCGTCGTAGGACTCATCGACCATCACTCGGTTACCGAGATCGGTGAGAATTCTCTCCCATCGGTCGGCGGTCGTTCGATTTCCCGACTTTGACCGCTTCCCCGCCGGGGTTATAAGGCTAATCTTCATACCGAACCTAGTGGACAGGATCATACAAGTGGTTGTCCGATGACCCAGCCCGTTTCGACAGACTATCTGAAACAAATCGTGCGCGACGCCAGCGCGCGCGCGATGGAACTCGTACACGGGCTTGACGCCGAACAGCTTATCGGACCCAAGCTGGATATCGTCAATCCCCTGCTATGGGAAATCGGGCATGTCGCCTGGTTCCACGAATTTTTCATCCTGCGCCGCAAATACGGCCGCGAGAAAATCCACGAAAGAGGAGACCGGGTCTACGACTCGATCGCCATTCATCACGAGACTCGCTGGGATCTCCCTTTACTCACTATCGACAAAACGCAGCGATATACCGGCGACGTCGAGAACGAATTGATCAACCGGCTTGAGGACGGCATGGCAAGCGAGCAGGACATGCACGACGAGGCCCATCCCGTGACGGTGGCGCCGTTCAAAATGGCGAAGGCACAGGTCTGCAATGCGGAGTTCGTGGAGGACGATTACAAGGAATACACCGAACCGCTGTTCGGCTCGACCCGGGTGCTGCGAGGCGGCGCCTGGCCGACGCGCGGCCGGATGATCGATTCGACCTACCGCAATTTCTACGGACCGGACCGGCGCGACGTACTCGCCGGCTTCCGGACCTGCGCGTTGTAAGCGCTTCGGATGCCGGAAAGTTCCGCCGCCAGCCGGCCTGGGCCGTTGGGCCCCTTCCGTGTCCTCGATCTCACACAGGTGCTGTCGGGACCGCATTGCACCCAGATGCTGGCCGACTTCGGCGCCGACGTGGTCAAGGTCGAACGTCCCGGCGTCGGCGACGACCTGCGCAACACGCTCGCCTATGAAGGCCGCGAGGAACACCAGGATTACTTCTACGCCAACAACCGTTCGAAGCGCAGCATCGCGCTCGACCTGAAATCGCCGCAAGACCTCGAAGTCGCCCGCGCGCTCGCCTGCGAAGCCGATATTGTCGCCGAAAATTTCGCGCCCGGCACCGCGGCGCGCTTGAAGATGGGGTGGGAGGATCTGAAAACGCTCAATCCGAAACTGCTCTACTGTTCTATCTCGGGATTCGGACAGACCGGCCCGTCGCGCGACAGATTGGCGCTGGATCCCGTCATCCAGGCGGTCAGCGGCGTGATGAGCGTGACCGGCGATGAAGGTACGCCGCCGATGCAGATCGGCGCGCCTTTGGCCGACGTGATGGCCGGTATGTACGCGGCCTACGCGATCGTCGGCGCGCTGCACGGCGTGCGGAGCAGCGGCGAAGGCTGTTATCTCGACGTCAGCATGCAGGACGCTGTGATGGCGGCGCTGGGCCCCCGCATGGGCGAAACCCTGCAGGCCGGCAAGCTTCCGGACCGGCACGGCAACGGCAACCCGCTGCGCGTGCCGGCGGAAAGCTACCGCACCGCGGACGGCCGCTATTTGGCCGTCATCTGCATGAGCGACCGGTTCTGGCCACCGATTTGCCGCGCCCTCGGGCGACCCGACCTGGCGGAAGACCCCCGCTACGAGAAGATGGCGGACCGGGTCGCGGCGCGCGAGACGATCGACGGCGTCCTGGGCGAAATATTCGCGACCAAGACTATCGAAGAATGGGTGCCGATGCTCGAAGCGGAGCGCGTGCCATACTCCCGTGTCAATGATTATGCGGAAGCGCTGAGCGATCCGCAGGTCGTCCATCGTGGCCTGGTGCGCGAGCTCGATCATCCGACCTCCGGGCCTATCAAGGTCGTCGGACCGCCCTGGGTGGCGAGTACCAAAGAAGCGCCGAGCACGGCGCCGCCGCTGCTCGGCGAACACAACGCCGAGGTGTTGCGGGAATGGCTCGGCTGGGACGATACGAAAATCTCGGCGTTCGGTCGCCGCGGCGCTGGCGACTAAACCTCACCCGCCGACTGGGTCAGCATTTCCGGCCAAGACGCCTTCAGCAGTTTGACGCCGGCTTCGTCCAGCGCCCGTTTGATCTTGGCGTTCATGTCGTAGCGGGTCTGGAAGTATTTGGTGCTGGGCGCCCAATAGCGCACGCCGATCGCGACGCCGCCATAGGCGAAATCCTGAATGCCGACCAGCGGCGGCGGCGCCTCCTCCGCCTCGATATCGGTCTGCAGAACATCCCGGACGAGGTCCGCGACTCGCAGCGGATCTTCGTCGGTCCCGACATATAGCACGGACTCGACGATCCGGTTGGCTTCCGAATTGACAAGAATCTGGCCGACGACTTCCTTGTTGGGCACGGTAATCGTCTCGCGATCCTCGCCGCGCAGCACCGTCGCCGCCAGAGTCACCTCTTCGACGACGCCGCTCACGTCCTGGATCTTGATCGTGTTGCCGACCACGAAGGGCCTGGTCAGGATGATCGCCAGACCGGCCCCGTAATTGGACAACGGCCCCTGCAAAGCGAAGGTCGCGCCGAAGGCGGTCGCGCCGGCGAGCGCGATCAACGGCGCAATGGTGATTCCGAAATTGCCCAACGTGGCCATGATGACAAAGATCAGTATGACGATCTTGACCACGTTGCCGACGAACCGCGACAGGGTAACATCGAGTTCCCTTTTTTCGCAGAGCATCGCAACCCTGGTGCCAAGCCAGCCACCGACCTTCAGGCCGATAACCAGAAAAACCAGCGCCCCCAAGATTTGAAACCCGTAGGCGACGCCGAACTCGATTCCCTTGTCTACCAGCTTCGTCAGCGTTTCCAGCTCATTTTCCATGCCGTCCCCTCAGGTCCATGGTTTCACATAGACGCAACAATATGGCAGATTGCGGAAACAACAACGTCTGTTCGGGGGATAGTTCATGCGGCTTCTCGTTGCGCTTCTGATACCGTTCTTTCTGTTCTTTACGATCGGCCGTCCCGTGGCCGGGATAATCTGCCTGATACTTCAGATTACGCTGATCGGCTGGATACCGGCGGCGATCTGGGCCGTCTATTCCCTGAGCCAGTTCAACACCGACAAGAAAATCGACGAGCTGCGGTCCGACTCTTAGGACGGACCGGGGAGCCTGCAAATGCCGGGAATCACCGGCGGCACCGTCGTCAAGCTGCTCATATTTTCGTTGCTGGTGGGCATCGTCCTCGCGTGGCTGAATGTCGGCCCGCAGGACGTGTTCCAGTACGGAATCGAAAACGCGACGAAAATATTCAACTGGGCCGTCGATCTGTTCGGCAACGCTCTCACTTACATCCTGCTCGGCGCCGTCGTCGTTTTGCCGATTTGGCTGGTGTTCTACCTGCTGCGCGTTTTTCGCGGGAAACGCTGACGGACGTTAGTCCGAGTTCTCCTTGTCGAGGTCTTCGTCGTGTCCGGACGACGGCGTCACGGGTAGTTTCGAAATCTCCGAAAGCATGCCGGCGAGCCCGTCGATGAAACGCTTGAAATCGACGCTATCATCTCGCGCCGGTGCCCGTTCCGCGTCAGGCGTTACAGCGGCAACTTCGCGCCCGGTCGGGAAGGCGCGCGGCGGTTTGCCTGTGGATGCCTTGCCCATGAACGTCTTCCACAATGAGGCCGGCAATTGCCCGCCGGTGACCCGCTTGGTCGGCGAATCGTTGTCGTTGCCGAGCCAGACACCGGCGATTAGATCGGCGGTATAGCCAACGAACCAGCCGTCGCGGTATTTCTGGCTGGTCCCCGTCTTGCCCGCCGACGCCCGGTCACGCAGCCGCGCCCCGCGCCCTGTTCCCGACTTTAGCGCCTCGGTCAGCATCGCATTCATGTGGCGAAGATCGCGGCTCCCGATAACCCGGCCGAGGGAAGAACCGCTGCGCCGGTAGAGGATCCGTCCGGTCCGGGTCCGAACTTCGAGAATGCCGTGCGGCACGACCGCGTAGCCGCCATTCGCGAACGGCGCGTAGGCCGAGGTCAGTTCAAGCAGCGATACCTCGGAAGCGCCGAGCGCGAGGGCGGGATGCGATGCGATCGGCGAGGTGATCCCGAGACGATGCGCCGTCGTGATAACCTTGTCGCGCCCCACCCGTTCCGACACTTTTACCGCGACGGTGTTGATCGATTGCGCCAGCGCGCGGGTCAACGTGACGTTTCCCGCATACTTGTTCTTAAAATTACGCGGTTTCCAGCCATCTATGCTCACCGGCGAATCCTTCACCTTGTAGCTCGGATCGAACCCAGCCTCGAGGGCCGCCAGATAGACGAAGGGTTTGAATGCAGAGCCCGGTTGGCGCCGTGCCTGGACGGCTCGGTTGAACTGGCTCCGTGCATAAGAGCGGCCGCCAACCATGGCGCGAACCGAACCATCCGGTCCGACCGCGACCACCGCACCCTGCGCCACTTTGCGCGCCTTACCATGGCGTTTCAGCGTCGCGGTAAGGGCGGACTCGGCCTCTTTCTGCACCTTCGGAGAAAGCGTGGTGAGAACGATCAAATCGTCATCCCGATTTCCGACCAGCCCCGGTAGGCGTTCCTGCACCCAGTCCGCGAAGTAGCGGACGTTCTTGGTGCGCGAATGCCGGGCGAGACGCGCCGGCTTCTTCCGGGCCGCCGCAGCTTGTTTGTCCGTCAGATAGCCGGCGGCGACCATGTTCTGAAGCACCTGCGCCGCCCGGTCGCGCGACCGCTTGATATCGTTCGTCGGCGCATAGCGCGACGGCGCTTTGAGAAGCCCCGCCAGAAGCGCCGCCTCCTGCAAACTGACCCGACGGGCAGATTTGTCGAAATAGCGGCGCGACGCCGCCTCCACTCCGTAGGCGCCAGCGCCGAGATAGACCCGGTTCATGTACAGGGTGAGGATTTCATCCTTGCTGAGACGCGCCTCCAGCCACAGCGCCAGCATCAACTCGCGGATTTTGCGCAGCAATGTTCTTTCCGGCGTCAGGAACAGGTTCTTGGCCAGCTGCTGTGAAATCGTGCTGCCGCCCTGCACGACCCCACCCGCCTTGACGTTGGCCATCATGGCACGGAAGAAGCCGATGATGTCCATGCCGAAATGCTGATAGAACCGACGGTCTTCGGTGGCGATGATCGCCCGCGGCAGGTGCGGCGGCATTTCCGCGACACCGACCATGACGCTGTTGAACGCCCCCCGCTGCGCCACGACGCTGCCGTCCGCGGCCAGTATGGTGACTCCCGGGCTCTTCTTGACCTTCCACAAGCTGGAGGTATCCGGCATCTCGGGCGCCAAGGTCAGGAACAGCGCCGCCCAAATGACGCCGAACGTCACGAACAGGGTCGCGATCAGGCTGGAAAGGCGCCGTGCAAACGACCGGCGCTTGACCGGCGCCACAGCGTTTTTCTTTTTCTTGGAAGCGGCCAACCGTCGCTCTATTCAATCCGAGTTGCGGTCCAAGGAGGACAGGTTGAAGCCGCGGCCGCGGTCGGGCAATGCTTCCGGCCCGCCCTTGCCCGAAAAACGGCGATACAGCCCGCGCAAGCCGCGCCAGATCTTCGGCAGCAGCCATAGCGCCACCAGAAAGAAAATCAGCACGAAGACGAGAAATATCGCCGGCTTGAATATCGCCAACAGCAATCCGCCGACGACGAGCACATCTTCGAAGAAAGATGCCGTCCAATTGGTCACGGGCTCCGGAGAGGTATTTATGATGGCGCGGCTGCCGGCCTTCGTCGCGTGGCTGCCCGCGGCGACCGCGGCGCCACCGAGCAGAGCCAGCGCAACCATGTAATCCTCACCCAGTCCGCTCGTCGCGCCGGCCGCCATCGCCGCCCCTGCCGGAATACGAATGAAGGTGTGAATCGCATCCCAGACTGAGTCGACACCGGGAATCTTGTCCGCGAAAAATTCGACGACGTAGGCGACGCCGGCGACCGTCAGCACGATCGGGCTCGTCAATACCGACAGCCCGTCCGGTAACGGCACCAACCCGAACGTACCGAGTAGCCCTACCAGCAGGACAGTCGCGTACAAATTTATACCGCTCGCCCAGGCGGCGCCCATTGCAAGCGTGATGATCGACAGCGCGTCCATTCACATTCCCCGACGCCCTCAAATTAGAGCGTCTTGTCAATAAATAGGGATGAGTCGGGCAGGCAGCAATAGAGAGCAGCGTATCCGCCTTTGCATGGAATCGTGCCGAAAATAGCCAAATTGCGCAGGAATCGGGTGGGTCGACTGGAAAATACACCCTAAATCTGAGCCTCAAGATGATAGTGTGAAAGGAACAAAGATATGTCCGCCACCGACATTGCCGTGATGATCGAACCGAACCAGTCAATCGCCGGCCTCGAAACGATCCGATACCGGGTGAGCGAATGCTTGCTGGGATCGGTTGCGATTGCCGCGCGCGGGCGCGGGGTCTGCGCCATATTGTTCGGCGACGACAAAATCGCGCTTGAAGCGGATCTCGCGACGCGGTTTCCGACCGCAACCCTTATCGAGGGCGATCGCGACTTCGACAGGTTGGCCGATGCGGTTGCACGATTTATCGACCAGCCGGACAGTACGGTCGACTTTTCGCTCGATCCAAGCGGCACGGATTTCCAACGGCGGGTCTGGCGAGCGCTTCGTGCAATCGCACCCGGAACAACCGCGAGTTACAAAGATGTCGCAATACGTATCGGTGCGCCGAAAGCGGTGCGTGCGATCGCCCGCGCCTGCGCCGCGAACCCGATAGCCGTTGCCATTCCCTGCCACAGGGTCGTGCGCAGCGACGGCTCGATGTCCGGTTATCGCTGGGGTACGGCGCGCAAACGCATGCTGCTGGAACGCGAGGCGAAATCGTGAACCACGCCGCCGAAACACAGGGCGATGGGAGCGTCACGGCACGCATGCCGGACCTCGATTGGAACGGCATTGCGGAAAGGTTGGATCAAGAGGGCTTCGCCGTCGTATCGGGTCTGCTCGACGGCGAGACCTGTGCGGCACTCGTCCACGACTACGACGACGACCACCGTTACCGGAACCGCGTAATCATGGCGCGGCACGGTTTCGGCCGCGGCGAGTACAAATATTTCGGCAACCCGCTTCCGCCGGTCGTCGCCGAGTTGCGCGCGGCGCTATACCCGCCGCTCAGCGGCATCGTGAACCGATGGAACGAAGCCTTGGGTCTCGACAAGCGGTTTCCCGAGACACTCGCGGCATATCTAGAGGCCTGCCACGCGGCCGGTCAGACAAAACCGACACCGCTCATCCTGAATTACAAGGCGGACGACTACAATTGTCTGCATCAGGATCTCTACGGCGAAATGGTCTTCCCTTTGCAAGCCGCCATCCTGCTCTCACGCCCGGCGAAGAATTTTCGGGCGGTGAATTCGTGATGACGGAGCAGCGCGCCCGCATGCAGTCGCGCGCGTTGGTCGTCCCTCTGCGGCAGGGTGACGGCGTCATCTTCCCGGTCCGGCAGCGGCCGGTGCAGGGCGTCAAGCGCCGCTACCGCGTCAATATCCGACATGGCGTAAGTCGGGTGTCGAGCGGCCGGCGCTTCACCCTCGGCATCATCTTCCACGACGCGCGATGACCACGCCCGATCTGTTCGCCGGGCCGGATCGGGCGGTCGAACCGCTCGCCGACGGCGCCGTCCTTTTGCGAGGCTTCGCCGGCGCGGAAGCCGCGGCGTTGATCGATGAAGTTCATTGCATCGCCGAAGCCTCGCCGTTCCGAAATATGGTGACGCCGGGCGGGCATACGATGTCGGTGGCGATGACCAATTGCGGCCCGGTAGGGTGGATAACGGACCGAAGCGGTTATCGATACGAACAGGTTGATCCGGCGACGGGAGACCCCTGGCCGCCATTGCCCGCGGCGCTTTCGACCCTTGCCGCTTGCGCCACGGAAAGCGCGGGCTTCCCGGCTTTCGTGCCGGACGCCTGCCTTATCAACCGCTACGCGCCGGGCGCGAAGCTGTCGCTGCACCAGGATCGTGATGAAATCGATTTCACCGTCCCCATCGTTTCCGTGTCGCTGGGCCTGCCGGCGACCTTCCTGTTCGGCGGGCCGCGCCGCGCTGATCGTCCGCAGCGTATACTCCTGGAGCACGGCGACGTGGTCGTTTGGGGCGGTCCGGCGCGCCTGTTCTATCACGGGATCGCGCCCGTGAAGGGCGGCGTCCACGAAGCGACGGGCCGCGTCCGCTATAATTTGACACTGCGTAAAGCGTTATAAGCTGGCACCCAGGATGGCGCTTACCGCAGTAATGGGGTCGGACGATCTAGCGCAGCGCGTCGGGAATCATGCAAACCGGGATAGCTTCCATCTTGTGCTGGTTCGCGCTGTTGAAGCGTCGGTAGATCGCCAGCACCTCGCGCTGCCGGTTGTCGAGTCCGGCTTCGTCGCCGTCGAAGCTCATGGCCCATTCGAGCTCCGGATAGCTGGCGCCGATCTGATCCTCGTCCGTGCGGTCGTCGCCCCACAGCCCGTCGGTGGGCGCCGCCGTCAATATGGCGTCGTTGACACCGAGCGCGCAGCCAAGCGCGTAGACTTCTGTCTTCACCAGATCGGCGATCGGGCTGAGATCGACGCCGCCGTCGCCGTATTTGGTAAAAAAGCCGATGCCGAAATCTTCCACCTTGTTCCCCGTGCCGACCACGAGGCGGCCGTGCAATGCCGCGAAGTAATACAGCGTCGTCATGCGCAGGCGCGCACGGGTATTGACCAGCGACATGTCGCGCCGTGCGTCGTCGGGGCCGCCGGGGTAGGCCTCGACCAGCCCGTCGAATACACCCGTCAACTCGACCTCCACGCTGTCGACGGCAGGGTAGGTCCGTTTGAGGAATTCGATGTGCTCCTGAGCGCGGCTCACCTGACTGATATGCTGGTGGATCGGCATTTCCACCACGAGCAACGGCATTCCGGTTCGCGCCGCCAGTGTCGAGGATACGGCGGAATCGATGCCGCCGGAGATGCCGATGACGAATCCGCCGGCACCGGCGCGTTGGCTGTATTCCGTAAGCCAGCCCGTAATATGTTCGATCGTCGCCTCGGTGTTCATCATGCGTCCTCCCTTTTCGATACCCCAACAGTCGCGCGACCGCCCCGTTCTGGCAAGTCCCCTCGGTTTGTTGCGGCATCCGGTTACGAGTTCAGGACTTGACCCCGCGGACCGGGCAGCGAAGAGTTCCCGCTGCAATTTCACGCGCGCGGGAGGAACCCTATGGCGTCCGACGGCAGAAATACGGTATTTGCGGGGTCGGGACCCGGCGAGGGCAAGAACGCGGGGCGGTACCGGCCCGGGCTTTTCCGGCTGCGGCCGGACGCCGCCGAATGGGAAGCAGTCGCCGGCGGCCTGCGGGACAACGTGGAGGTTCGCTGCATCGCCCAGCACCCAACCGACCCGGCGAGCCTGTACGGCGTCACCCGGATGGGACAGGTGATCGGTACGGTCGACAACGGTGTCACCTGGCAGGACTTCCCGCTACCCGATGGCGTAAGCGATGTCTACGCCGTCGCCTGCACCTGAAACGCGGTGGATGGCTGCTGTCTCACAGGTGGGACAGCGGCCACCGCGCGGCCTTCAGTTAATCGTGTCGGCGGCGAAGTGATGCGGCTCTGTACCTGACGTCCGAAATGTAGGGCGCATCGGAATTCGGTTTGGATTGTCGCGAGTTCGCTTTTTAGCCGGCACCAGACATGCAGGGGCTAACGACGCTAATAAATATGCCGATTGTTTCGCGCTAAGCTTCTGGGGAGGGAGGATGCCGATGGAACGCCGTCTTACCGCCATTCTGGCCACAGATGTGGCGGATACTCTGGGCTGATCGGGGCAGATGAGGAAGGTACGTTTGCGGTCCTAGAGCCGCCTTAGGGTCAATATTTGCCCTCAGCTATCATCCGAACGCATTGCCTACTGAAATATCGTATGTCAAATTAGTAAATCACAATACAATCATAGCATTCCATGACTGTCTAATCAGCCGATGTGAAATTTGGACATTTTGCGATGGTCAAGATGTTCTCAACGAAGGCAACCGGTAAGGGTACACTCATCACTTAACCAATTGCATCAGACGGTTGGGGAAACTTAGAATACTAATAGGGAGGCTCACTATGAAATTTTTGAAAAAGCTTACGGCAGCGGCAACCGCTGCATTCCTTTCCGGCACGGTTTTGGCCGCAACCGCCATGGCCGACGAAGCGGCCGAATGGCCTAAGAAGCCGATAACGGTCATCGTGGGATTTGGCGCCGGTGGCGGCACCGACACCTACGCCCGCATTCTGGCCAGCGTCATACCGGCGTTAATCAACAATCAGCCGTTGATCATTGTGAACAAGACCGGCGGCGCCCAGGTTCCGGCAATGAAGTTCACGGCAAAGTCGAAGCCCGACGGTTACACAATGCAATTCTTCTCGACCGGCAGCGGCGTCCTTGCCACGATGTTGCGGGACCGCGGCGTCGACTGGTTCCGGGATTTTCGACCGATCGCGCAAATCGGCAATATCAACATGCTTTTGATGTCGCCCAAGTCGAAAGGATACGAGACTCCGAAGGACCTCGCCAAAGCGATTTAACCACTACCGACTGACGTCGGTAGAATGAGGCGTATGCTTCTCGATG
>CAYLTU010000071.1:0-21468 GCA_964386465.1 uncultured Rhodospirillaceae bacterium | reverse complement strand
AAGATTCTTCGTCTCCCAGACGTGAAGCCTCCCTGTTCAAACTGGCCGGAACCCTTTGGTTCCGGCCATTTTTTCTTGGATTCGGCTAGGCAATGATCATTCAGGATGAAATCGACAAGCTACGAACTTGGGCCGAAAGAGAACTGCCAGTGACATGAGCCGCCCGCCGGCCCTTGAGGGATCATACCGGGAAGGCGGCGATGACTTGGCCGGTGCCTGAGCTGGGAAAATATTCCGTTACGATTTCGACGCCTTCACCGTAATCATCCCAACCAAGAGCGCCCAGCAGCATGGCGGTGTCGTGCATGCCGCCTTCGCCGCAGCAATGTTCGGCGTATTCCGGCAGCATCTTGACGAAGGTCGCGAATTCGCCTTGCCGCCATAAATCCAGAACCCGTAGATCCATCTGGCGGTTGAACTCGCTGGAAATAGTGAAGGTGCCATTGTTGGCTTCATAGAGTTCATTTTCCCAAATCTTGTGGGAGAGCGAACCGGAGGCGAGCAGCACAACCTTGCTGTCGCTTGCTTCAATCGCCTCGCGGATCGCCTCGCCCAGTTGGCGCGAGGCCGCCAGGCTGTGGACCGTGCACCAAGCCGCCACCGAGACGACCTTCAGCTTCGCCTCCGGGTCCTGATAATACAGCGGGACCAGGGTGCCATATTCCAAATCCAGGGTTTCAACCTGATGCGACATGGCATTCACGCCCCTGGCCTGCGCCTTCTCCGCGATCAAATCTCCAAGTTCCGGATTACCCCGATAATCATAGTCCAAGTTCTGGATAAAATGCGGGAATTCATGGCTCGTATAAGTGCCCTTGAAGCGCTTGTTTGAATTGATGTGATAGGCCGCGTTCACCAGCCAGTGGGTATCAAGAACAATTACCGTATCGGCGCCGGCGGCGCGGGCCCGGCGACCGATCTCCCGGTGCCCTTCAATTGCCGGTTTGCGGCTGCCCTTCAACGCGCCGGGTTGTTCCGACAGCAACATGGTGGGAACATGTGTTACCTTTGCGGCCAAGACCAATTCACCCATGATAATATCTCCTACGTTCGGGTTTGCCTGTTACAGGACCAGCATATCGTGCGGATTGTTTGCCTACCCGCGACGCAACGCGCGCGGGCTTTCGTCCATCAAGTCGGCCAGTAAATGATTAAGGTGCAGCGAAAGATCAGCCTTTGCGCCGGCATAGGCAGGGTCGTTCCAACGATTGTGTGTTTCATTCGGATCTTCGGCCAGGTCGTATAGTTCGCCCCAATCCTCACCCTTGTAGATCGTGAAGCGGTAGCGGTCGGTTACGACGGCTTTGACGCGCGCCGCGGTGTCGAAGCCAAGACGCGCGCCATTGTCATTGTATTCGATGAACAACGCGTCTCTGTGCGCGGTCGCCTCATCGTTCAGGACAGGGAGGAAGCTGCGCGCCTGCATACCGAAATAGGGCGGCACGGCCACGCGGTCGAGGATCGTTGCCGGGAGATCGACCGTAGCCGCCAGAGCATCGGTCGTCCGCGCCGAACGGTCCGCGGGATCCGACCAGATCATCGGCACCCGGGTAATCGAACGGAAGGGCATGGCGCCCTTCAGCAGCAGGTTGAAGTCGCCCAGATAGTCGCCATGGTCGGATGTGAAACAGATTACCGTATTGTCGTAGAGACCCGTTTCTTGCAGCGTGCCAACGAGATCACCGACCGCATCGTCGATCATCGCAAGCATCCCCGCGGATAACGCCATCGCTTCCTTCAATTGCCGTTCCGTCGCCATTGTGGCGGTCTGCGGCGAGAGCTGTTTCGAATTGCTCTTCCAGGCGTCGTGCACGAAGCGCATCGGCGGCGTCGGGTTGCGGTGCGCTTCGTAAGGCAATGGCACCGAAAAGTCGTCGGGTTGATAGAGGTCCCAATACTTGCCTGGTGGATTAAAAGGGTGGTGCGGGTCCGGAAACGAAACGAAAGCGAAGAATGGCTGGTCGTTTGTCGCGCGGCCCTGGAGATAGTCGATGGCCCGGTCCCTGATATAGGCCGTGGGATACAACGCCTCCGGGACGGGCGTCCGGTAGGCCTGCGGGCAGGAATAGTTATGGGGCAACTCGTTGGCGGCATCATGCAGTTCGCGCCAGTTCGGCGCCTGTTGTCTGAACCATTGCTGATAATGACCGCCGCTGCGGTCGCCATGATCTGTGGCCATGTCGACATGCTGGTAGCCGTAGTAAGGCAGCTGGAGTTCGTAGGGCGTTTCGCCGCGAAATTGATCGGGCTCTTCCTGTTCGTAATTGCCGCCGTCACCCTGCCAAGCTTCGGCAATGGGACCGGGTTCCGGGAGATCCTCGTCTAAGGCCGGCAGGCCCGTCATCGGCTGCAGATGGCTCTTGCCGATCGCGGCGGTGTGATAACCGCTCGCGGCAAGAACATCCACGAAGGTGTTGGCGCGAAGCGGCAGCGAACATCCATTGCTGCGCAGGCCGTGCGTCGTGGGATACCGGCCCGTCATGAAGCTTGCCCGGTTCGGCATACATACGGGCGACGTCGCGTGAAAATTTTCAAACCGGGTGCCGGCTGCCGCAATCGCGTCGATATTCGGTGTCCTCAAGACGGGATGGCCGGCGCAGCCCATCCAATCGGCCCGTTGCTGGTCGGTCATGATGAACAGAAAATTGGGACGTTTTGTCATGGCCGCGACTTTCTAAGGTTTGTGCATTGAAGCCTTGCTCCGCTTCGGCGCATCAACTCAGCGTCTGCAGCGTCTTGGCCTGGATCATGTCGAAATCGATCTTGGCGCCCAGCCCCGGTTCCATCGGCGCGTGCACCAGACCGTCCGAACCGACAGCGATATCCTCGACCAGCCCGTATTTCTGCGCCCCGTCCGGCAGCAGGACCTCGAAGAACTCGCAATTGGCGATCGCCGCGGAGACATGCAGGTTGGCCATATTGTTGAGCGAATTGCCGCCATGGTGGATCTCGAAGTTCATGCCGAACGCCTCGGCGAGGTGCGCCGTCTTCACGCAGGCGGTGATGCCACCCTTCACAGCCACGTCGCCGCGCAGGAAATCGGTCGCCTGTTGCATTATCCACGGCGCGTAGCCGAGGAACCCGCCCGGCGAATATTCCGTCGCCAGGATCGGAATCTGCAACAGGTTGCGCAGCTTGACGTAGTTGTACAGATCCTGCTCGGCGAGCGGATCCTCGTACCAATAGTAACCCATTTCCTGGATCGCCTGTCCGACCCGCAGCGCCTGCGGAAAATCGTAGGCCCAGGTCGAATCGAGCATCAGCGTGAAATCGTCGCCGACCGCGGCGCGAACCGCTTCGCACACCGCGATATCGGTCCGCCAGACCGTCGGCGGATGGATCTTGTAGGCCGCCCAGCCGGCGCCCTTGAAGCTAAGGGCTTCCTCGACATAGGCTTCGGCCGACCCGAGGGTCGGCGAACTGGCGTAGGCCGGCAGGCTCGACCGCGCGCTGCCGAGCAACTGATGGATCGGCAGGCCGGCGATCTTGCCGGCGATATCCCACAGCGCGATATCCATCGCCCCGATCGCCCGCAGCGTCGTCGCGCGCGACCGCTTGTGCATCTCCCGGTTCAGCCGCTCGCGGTCGAGCGGGTCCTGCCCCATCAGCTGCGGCTTGAGGTGATCGATCAGCGAATGGGCGTCGAGATGCCCGCCGCGGCTCGACGCGCCGAGGAAAGCGTGCCCGTCGACGCCGCCGTCGGTGCGGATCGTCAACAGGCCGAGCTGGCTCCGACCGGAGAACTTGCCCGTATGTTGGCCGTATTGCGTCGCCGGGATCCCGTCCCAGGCGAACAGCGTCAGCGTGATATCGTCGATCTTCATCGCAATGCCTCTCCCTGTGCCGCGCATCCCTAACAAAACACAATCGGCCGGCAGGTTCCAACCGGACGCAATTGTTCCCGCTGCCGGACACTGGTATAGAGGCGTCGCGGGCCCGTAGTTCAGTTGGTTAGAACGAACCGCTCATAACGGTTATGTCGCAGGTTCGAGTCCTGCCGGGCCCACCACCGCCACAACACCAACAGCCCGCCGCGGAACCGAAAAGTGACAGGCAGTGCCATGGGTGGCCCCGAGAAACCGGAAAAACAAAACCCCTCGTCCGATGCGTTTGTCGAATGGGCGCGCGCGCAAGCGATTGCGCTATCCATTCCACGGCATGACGAAGACTATGACGATCTCGAATTCATTCCCGCGGTAATTGGCGACAAGCGGGTCGTAGCCGTGGGCGAGAGCGCTCACTACCTCCATGAATGGAACCGCTGGCGAACCCGGCTGTTCAAATATCTGGCGCTTGAACAGAGATTCAGTGTCTTCGTGCTCGAATCGGGGCTCGTCGAAGGGCGCCGGGTGCACGACTACGTCGCCGGACAGGACGACGATTGGGACGGGATCGCCGCCTCCATTAACAATGTCTGGGGCGTTTGGGCCGAGTTGAACGAGCTCATTCGATGGATGCGGGCGTGGAACGCCAATCCGGACCGACCGAGAGAACTCCGTTTCTATGGCATGGACGGCACCGGGAACTGGGCCCATGCGCGGTTCGCCTATCGCGTCGTGCATGAATTTGCGTGCCGCGTCGACCAACACCTTGCGGCGGATATCTTCCGGGAGTTCGGACAGGCCGTCGAAGACGTAACCTTTGGCACCCGGGAGAAGGTTTCGGCGTCAACGTTCAACACTTTGATCGCCTCGGCCTCCCTGATCGTGAGTCGAATCGAGCAGGCTCGAATCGCCTATACCCGGGCGGCATCGCAGGACGATTACGACTGGGCGCTGCGATGCGCGCAGATTCTTCGCGACGTTTTCCAGGCCATAGCGCAGACGGATTTGAATTTCGATATCGGGTTCCGGCAATACTGGAACGTGCGCGATGTCTCCATGGCGGAATCGCTACGATGGATCCGGGAGCGCGAGGGGCACGACGCCGGAATGGTGATTGGCGCCCACAACACTCACTTGCAGCTGCACCCCGTACGCGAGAACAAGGCGACCTCCATGGGGTCCTATTTCACCAGCCGCTTCGGTCGCGAGGACACGCTGTTCATCGGCGCCGCGAGCGAGCGTTCGCTGAAGGGTGAACCGCCACGAGCGGACAGTAACCAAGCCGCCTATGGGCGCGTCGGTCCGGACTGCTTTTTCCTGGATATACGCGATGCCCCCGAAAGCGGTCCCGTCGGGGAGTGGCTCAGCGTCGAGCGTCCGGACCGTTCGAACCTGCGTTACTATCCCGTCTGTGCCGGAGATGCCTGGGACTGCCTGCTGTTTCACCGGACACTTTCCACTGGGACGGTGGAGCGTCCCGGCTTTTTGCATTCCGATCCCGACGAAACCGGCCAGGGAAATCTGGAACGCTTCGAGGGCCGCTACATCATCCTCGGCTTCCTTGCCGCCAAGAACACGCTGGATGTGTTCTGCGAGGACGGCGTGCTCTATTCCGACGGCCAGGACGACACCAGCGGGGAAGTGTTTCCCCCATACAAAGCAGCCATGCACATTTGTAAAGATGGCTGTTTCCGCTGGACGATCTGGCCATCCATACTCGAGTTCCACGAAGGCGATGACGGCGTGACGGTATCCATCTCCACGCCCGGCGGTGCGCTTTACCGAGGCACGCGGGTCGGCGATCCGGTCCGCAAAACGTGAGAGATACGGGACCACGAATTTGGTAACAGGAAATACAGATAGGAGCTTTCAGCGTGACTAGCGTTCTACGCCGTGTCGTGACGGGTCACGACGAAAACATGCGGGCTTGCGTGATCATCGACGAAGCGATCGATCATGACCGCGAAAACGTCTTGATACCCGATGGCAACCCCCATCGCTGCCTCACGAACATTTGGCAATTGGAACAGGTGCCGGCATCGAATGAAGGCAACGCCGATACCGTAAACCAACCGCTGACACTGCAACCGGGACCTGCCGGCGCGGTGTTCCGTACGCTTGAAATCCCGCCCGATGAACTGATGGATTTCAGCAAGATCGGCACCTATTTCGATCAGATGAGCGGCGACTCGGCGCTCGATCACGACGATGACGCGCCGCCCGGAATGCATCGAACCGCCACAGTCGATTTCATCGCGGTTCTTTCCGGCGAGGTTTGGTTGCTCCTCGATGACGGTGAGGCCTTGCTGAAGCAAGGCGACACGGCCGTGCAGCGCGGCACCAACCATGCTTGGCGTAACCGTACCGACAAGCCCTGCATTCTGGCGATCGTCCTCGTCGCGACCGACCCGATGTAGACCGACGCAGGTCAGCTCTCCAAGCTCTTTCGGTTGTCTTACGTCGTGGTGATCGACGCGCCGCTTGCCTTCGTTTGCGCCGCCGTGCGAGTCGGCGGTGGCACGTTCACCCCGCGCTGACAGCCAGGGCGGGAGGCCATCGCTTCCATCCAGCGCTCGAGATGTTCCAAGCCGTCCGTCGGTACGCGGGCCCATTTGTGACTTCGGATCCACGCCCAGTTGGCCATATCTGCGATCGAGTATTCGTCGGCCAGCCATTCGTGATCGGCGAGATGCCGATTCAACACTTCATAAAGGCGCCGGGTTTCATTGTGATAGCGCTTGCGGGCGGCGGGAACGTCTTCGGGGAAATAGCGCTCGAAGGCCACCGCCTGGCCCTGCATGGGACCGATGCCTGACATCTGGAACATAAGCCATTGCATGACCGCATAGCGGCCCTTCAGGCTGGTCGGCATGAACTTGCTCGATTTCAGTGGGGATACTTAATCCCTTTTCCGCCAATAAAATTCGGACTCGGCGGGCGTTAGGCGAGACCGGTAGGTCGTAATATTTCATATTGTCCCTATGGTGCGAGAAAAAGGTGCAGCGTAACGCGCTGCCAATTTGTCCCAGAATGGCGGTTCCAACCTCTCCGAGTTTGGAAACCCTGCCGGATTTGTCAACGCGCACCATCTTGTGACGAAATTTGCCGCGCTTAGGGCTGGGCATCGCCGCAAAAAATCTTTAAAACCCCTTTGCTTTCAAGGGAGGTAGTTGGTTTGTCCGCCATGATCGAGCTCGATCGGCTGACCAAGAGGTTCGGGGCGCTGGTCGCCGTCGACGACGTCACGTTGTCGATCGCGCGCGGTGAGGTGCTGGGCTTTCTCGGCCCGAACGGTGCTGGCAAGTCGACGACGATGAAGATCATCGCCGGTTTCCTGGAGCCGACCTCGGGCAGTGCTACGGTGTGCGGTCACAATGTCGTGGCGGACCCGGTCGCGGTGAAGCGGCGCATCGGCTATCTGGCGGAAGGCGCGCCGACCTACGGCGACATGACGCCGTCCTCTTATCTGGGTTTCATCGCGGAAATCCGCGGCTTCGACGGGGCGGAGAAGCGCCGCCGGGTCGACGCCGCCGTTGAGAAACTCGGATTGGAGCGGGTCCTGCGGCAGCCGATCGAAACTTTGTCGAAGGGTTATAAGCGGCGGGTCGGTTTCGCCCAGGCGATCCTGCACGACCCGGAAGTCCTGATCATGGACGAACCGACCGACGGGCTGGACCCGAACCAAAAGCGTCTGGTCCGGGCCCTGATCCACGAGATGGCGGCCGACAAGGCGATCGTGATTTCGACTCATATCCTGGAAGAAGTCGATGCCGTCTGTAACCGGGTGGTGATGATCGCCGGCGGCCGGCTGCTGGCGGACGGCACGCCGGCATCGATGCGCGAACGCGCGCGCGACCACAACGCACTGCTGCTGCGCGTCGCGCCGGACCGTCTGGCGGCCGCCAACGAAACAATACTGACAGTCGAGGGCGTCGAGTCGGTCGAGACCGTCATGCGGCGCGACGGCACCGAGATCCTGCGGGTACCGGCCAGCGCCCGGGCGCACGCCGCGAAGATCGTCGCCGCGTTGGGCGCCCAGGGCATCGATGTCGAGGAACTGATCAACGAAGTCGGCATGCTGGACGACGTGTTCTACGACATCACCGCCCATGTCGCGCATCGGGAAAATCCCTATGCGTAACGTCTGGATCATCGTCAAGCGGGAGACCGTGGGCTATTTCGCGACGCCGCTGGCCTATGTCTTCATCGTCATCTTCCTGGCGCTGAGCGGTGCACTGGCCTTCTTCATCGGCCGCTTCATGTCGCGTGAGCAGGCGGATTTGATCCCGTTCTTCGACTACCATCCGTGGCTCTACCTGCTGCTGATCCCGGCGATCGCGATGCGGCTGTGGGCGGAAGAGCGCAAGACGGGCACGATCGAGAATTTGATGACCTTGCCGATCTCCACCGTCGAGGCGGTTATTGGCAAGTTTCTCGCCGCCTGGGGATTTGCCGGGCTGGCACTGGCGCTGACCTTTCCGATCTGGATTTCGGTCAACATATTGGGCGATCCCGATAACGGCGTGATCTTCGCCAGCTATATCGGCAGCCTGTTCATGGCCGGTGCCTTCCTGGCGATCGGGTCGTGCATTTCGGCGTTGACCAAGAACCAGGTCATCGCCTTCATCATCAGCGCCACCGTATGCTTCCTGTTCACCATGGCCGGCCTCGAACTGGTGCTCAATTTCTTCCGGCTCTGGGCGCCCGACCTGCTGGTCGACACGATCGCCTCGCTCAGCTTCCTGACCCATTTCACCGCCGTCACCAAGGGTGTGATCGAGCTGCGCGACATCATCTATTTCACCTCGATGATCGCGGTGTGGCTGCTCGCCAACGTAGTCGTCGTCGATCTGCGGAAGGCGGCATAGCGATGCTGGGCCGGTTGAACGCCACCGACCGTTCGAGCCGCGCCCTGATCGGGCTCGGGCTCGCCGTGGTGCTGTTCTTCGCCGTCAACATCTTCTCGAACACCGCGTTCAAGTCGATGCAGCTCGACCTGACAGACGACAGGCTGTTCACCCTGTCGGAGGGGACCGAGCGCGTGCTGGCATCGCTCGACGAACCGGTCGACGTCCGCCTGTTCTTTTCCCGCGCGCTGGGCGACCGAAGTCCCGACAACGCCCGCTACCACAACCGCGTCCGCGAATTGCTACTGCAATACGCCACCATCGCCGATGGCAAGATCCGGTTGAGTTTCGAGAACCCGGAACCGTTCTCCAGCAGCGAGGACCGCGCGGTGGCGTTCGGGCTGGAAGGCATTCCGGTAAACGAGGCGGGCGACCAGGGCTTCTTCGGGCTCGCCGCGACGAACAGCACGGACGATCAGGTGATCATCCCGTTCTTCGCGACGGAACGGGAGACCTTCCTCGAATACGATCTGACCAAGACGGTGCAGCGGCTGGTCAACCCCACCCGGAAGACCGTCGGCTTGTTGAGCACCTTGCCGATCGCCGGCGGTTATGTACCGGAGTTCGGCACGACGCAGCGCTGGCCGGTCGTCGAACGGGTCATGGAATTCTTCCAGATCATGCCGCTGCCGACGGAAATCCGCGAGGTGCCGGAAGAAGTCGACATCCTGATGCTGGTTCACCCGGTCGGGTTGAAACCGCACACGATGTACGCCATCGACCAGTTCATGATGCGCGGCGGCAAGGCGCTGGCCTTCGTCGATCCGGTCGCCGAGGCGGAAGCCGCCAGTACGCGGAAGCAGGGTTTCCGGCCGCGCAGTTCCAATTTCAACCGCATCCTGAAGCGCTGGGGCGTGCGCATGGTGCAGGGCAAGGTCGCCGCCGACCTGGATGCAGCGCGGCGGGTCAATGTCCGCCAGGGCGCGCAAATCAAGGTGGCGGACTATATTGCCTGGCTGTCCCTTACTGAATCAAACTTCGATACCGGCGACGTCGTCACCGGCGATATGAGCCTGCTCAATCTCGCGTCGGCGGGCGTCCTGGAATCGGCCGAGGACAAGAACATCCAAGTGACGCCGCTGGTTTCAACCGGACCGCGCGCGCAACAAATCGATGCGCTGAAGATCCGCAACGGCGCAGACGTCATGGCGCTGTTCCGCGAATTCAAACCGGAAGCCCAGAATTTGATCCTCGCCGCCCGGGTCACCGGCAAGGGAACCAGCGCCTTCCCGGAGGGACCGCCGCCCGACAAATCGGCGCTGGGTCCGCGCGCCGCGGCCGCCCTCAAAAATGCCGCGCACCTCGACGTCGCGAAAAATCCCATGACCGCGATCGTCGTCGCCGACGTGGACATGCTGCACCAGCGCTTCTGGCTGGAGGTCAATGAATCGATGGGGCAGCGGGTCATGGTGCCGAACGCGAACAACGGCGATTTCGTCGTCAACGCGTTGGACTATCTGAGCGGCAGCGACGCGCTGATCGGGCTTCGCGCGCGCGGCAAATCGACCCGCCCCTTCACCCTGGTGCAGAATATCCGCAAGGACGCCGAACAGCGCTTCAGCGACAAGGAAGCGCAGCTGCAGCAAAAGCTGGTCAACGCGCAGAACCGCCTGAACGAACTGATGAGCCGCGAATCCGACCAGTCGGACACGATCCTGCAAACCAATCAAAAACGCGCGCTGGAGGAATCGCGCACCGAAATCGTCGGAATCCGCACCGAACTGCGCGACGTTCAGCACGAGTTGCGCAAGGACATCGAACGGCTCGAGAGCTGGATGAAGTTCTTCAATATCGCGGCGGTTCCGCTGTTGCTCGGATTCGCGACGCTGATTTTCACCGTCACCGGACGGATGCGGCGGAGCGCCCGCATGCGCGAGACCCGGCTGGTTTCGGAAACGCAGGAGGCCGGTATCCGATGAACGTCCGGGCGATCGCCATTCTGGCCGTTCTCGCGGCCGCGGCGGTTATCGCGGCGGCGGTCGCTCTCGGCATCGATTCGCAAGCGCGGATGGACCCGCGCATCGGTACGCTGGTGTTCCCGGAACTGAACGAACGCGCGAACGACGTGGCGGTCCTGACGATCGAGAGCAATCTCGGTGCGCTTACCTTGAAGCGCGGCTCCGGTGGCTGGACGCTTAAAGAAAGCGATGGTTATCCGGTCACGCCCGTGAAAGCGCGCGGGTCGGTGCTGGATCTGGCGACGTTGCGGTTCCACGAGCCGAAGACGGTACGTCCGGAAAAATATGCGAAGCTCAACCTGCTCGATTTCAATGCCCCGGGGTCGGGATCGACCCGGGTTACGGTCCGGGACAAGGGCGGCACGATGCTGGCCGAGCTCACCGTCGGCAACAGCAAGTTCAACCTGCCGGGAACGAAGACGGGGGGCGTCTATCTACGGCTTCCCGGCGAGGCGCGGACCTGGCTCGCGGCCGGTGGCTTGAATTTGAGCGGACTTCCAGGCGATTGGCTGGAGCCGACGGTGCTGCACGTCGCCGGCGCGCGCATCAAACGGGTCGATATCCGCGCGCCGCAGGGTCCGCCGGTCGTCATTACCAAGCGTAACGCCAAGACGCTAGTCTATACGCTGAACGGCGTGCCTGCCGGTTACAAGATCCGCTATGACGAGGAACCCAAACTCATCGCGACGAACCTCGAAGCGTTCGAGCTCGAGGACGCGCGCCGTGCCGGCGCCGTCACGTTCGACCCGGCGCGCACCACGCGTACCCAGTTCGAGACGTTCGACGGGCTTCGGGTCACGGCCGAGACAACGGCGCTGGACGGAAAATTCTGGACCCGTTTCACCGCCGCCGCCGTGGCCGACAGCAAGGTAGCAGGGGAAGCGAAAGCTATTGCCGACGCGACGAAGGGCTGGGTCTACCGCATCGCCGGCTACCGTGCGGAACGGCTCACGAAACGGTTCGAAGACATGCTCGCGCCGGCGAACTAGAGCAAATCAGGAAATGGCGGCGGCGGCCGGACCGACCGCGTATTCGATTCCGAGCTCGCTGACGAATTTCAACTGCTCGTCGGTCTGCACATCCATCGCGACCATCCGGACCTGCGCCGCACGCCAGACGTCCAGCAACTGCTGAACGAGGCCGTACCCGTCGGCGCTGCCGCAGAGGCGTTGCAGGTAAGTCACTGTCACCTCGATATAGGCGCCTTCGAGGGTCGAACCGGTGACCGCCGACGCAAACCGCGTCAGCCAGACGGGGTGCCCGCGTCCCAGCAACTCCAACAGGCCGAGATAGCTGGGCGAGGATTGCCGGGTCAGGTCGAGCGCCAGCGTACGAAACCCGATCGACCCCGCCGCGACGCCGAACTCCTCCAGGATGCCCGCGATCGCCGGTGCAAATTCCGGTTCGCCCAGTGACGAGGCGTTGACATCGATAACGATCGGGTCGATCGGCGACCCGGCGGCAGCGGCGGCACTGACCTGACGGGCGGCCTCCCGCGTCATCGCGGTATCGTGGTGCAGGGTCAGTCCAGGGTAATCTCCCATGATGAGCTTGCGGCTCGCTTCGACCGCCACGCCCTCGATCAACAAACGGCCGTGCACCAGATAGATAGCGGCATCGCCCGTCGACAGCGCGACGACCGGGTAGCGCAAGAGCTCCAAATTCCCGTCGTTCAGCGCATTGACGATGCGTTCCTTGCTGATCTCGATATCCGCGACGACGCCGCTCAAGCTAATTGCCCCGGCGCCGCCGATCATCGAATCCTCGTCGTCGTCATCGTCTTCCAGGAACGACCGGCGGATGTGCGACAGCGCGCCCTGCATCTGTTCTTGATCGACCCCCTTGTCGAGGGTCACCACCTGGGTCCGTGCGCCCAGGTCCTCGGCGCTGACGCCGAACTCGCTCGTCGCCAGGCCGACATCGACGACGATTTCATCGGCCTCGGTGTCGCCATCGGTAACGATGGTGTAGCTGTTGTCATCCAGCCGTCCGACCTGGCCGTTCAGGGACTTGCTGTTCAGGGTCGACTCGATCGCGGCGCGCATATCCTCTACGCCGTCCTTGCCGAGTCGTTCCGTCAATCCCGGATCGGCAAGGGCCTCGAAACTCAGCATCATCAGCTCGATCGGCCTGTCGTCGGGCGCCTGGTCGATGAGGTAGCTGACCGAATCGAAGAAATCGACCCAAATGACCGTCGGCTCCGCCGGCGGCGGCGCTTCCGGTTCCGTATCGAGAACCGTGTCGGACTCCATGAACTCGAACCACCACAGGACCGCACCGTCGGGTTTCACCGTCAAATGGAACAGGCGCTTACTGCCGGACGAGGTCAGGATCGCGATATCGCTGATACGGCCTTCCGTATTGCTCGAAACGCTGCCTAGAATCTTGGCAACAAGCGGATGGCCTTCGTCGGGGAAAATATCGTAAACGCTGCCGTTCTTGATGTCCTCGGGCAGCCGCGCGCGGACGACGCCGACATTGCCTTCCGCCCGGAACAGCTTACCGGTCTTGTCGATCAATACTTTGAACGCGTCGGCCATGTCCCCGCCCCGACAACCATCCTAGCTTAATGCGATTATGCACAGCCTCGCTGAAATATGCCAATGGAAGCAGCTACATATAGAGCCGTTCGCCCTTAAGTCCCTTGTACAGGTCGGCTACGAACTCGCCATACCCATTGAATAGTAGCGTCGGCACGCGTTCATTCTTGCCCAGGACGCGTTCGGTCGCCTGACTCCAGCGTGGGTGGTCGACCTTGGGGTTGACGTTCGCCCAAAAGCCGTACTCCTGGCCTTGGATCCGCTCCCAAAAACTGACCGGCCTTTCCTCCGTAAAGTGGAACCGGACGATCGATTTGAGCGATTTGAAGCCATATTTCCAAGGCACGGCCAGGCGCAGCGGCGCACCGTTCTGTTTCGGCATCGGCTTTCCGTACAATCCCGTGGCAATAAACGCCAATTCATTGATGGCCTCCGGCAACGTCAGCCCTTCCGTGTAGGGCCACGGATACCAACTCGCCTGCAGCCCGGGCATTGTTGCCTCGTCGGCCAGCGTTTCCATGCGAAGGTACTTCGCCGAACTCAGCGGTTTTGCGAATTCAACCAATGCCTTGAGGGCGAAGCCGCTCCACGGCACGGCCATCGACCAGGCCTCCACGCAGCGATGCCGGTAAAGCCGCTCCTCCAGAGGCATTCGGCGGATCAGATCATCGAAATCGATCGTCATCTCCTTTTCCACCCTACCGTCGATGCGGACCTGCCATGGCCGCAATTTCAGCCCCTGCGCCGTCTCGGAGATTCTCTTGTGGCTGCCGAATTCGTAGAAATTATTGTAGGTCACCGCGTGCTTCTCTTCGGTCATCGGCCGGCCGAGCCGGTAGCGGAGATTGCGCTGCGCCGGAAAGAGATCGGCGGTCGGATCGGTCGCCGCCATCGCTGGAATGCCGCCCGCTACCAGCAACAGCGGCCCTGTTCCAAGCGCCTTCAGCAGGGTCCGCCGGTTGCGATAGACCGTTTCGTCCGTCGCCGCGCGTTCCGGGAGCGCCCACGGCTTCCTCCGGATCACATGCACGCGTTCCCTCCCTCACTGACCCGGCGCACGCGACCGCCAAACGGCGATTGGGATCCGGTGCAATTAAACCTGTACCGATCCCGCCCGGCATCAACCGGTGAACGACACCTCAACCCGGCCGAGCGTCCCGAAATCCGCTACAGCGGTGCTGCCTGGCGGAGCGGAGCATACGCCCATCGTGCTGCCGGTCGTCACCCAATCGCCGGCCTCCAGCCCCTTGCCCTGCACACGCAGGAAATTCGCGAGCCAGACGAGTGAATTACGCGGATCGCCTAACACCTCACCACCGGAACCGGTAACCGTCTCTTCCCCGTTCACCGTCAGCACCACCTTGTGCGAAGCGAGATCGAGGCTGCGCCAGTCCGCCGTCCCGTCGCCATGGACGAAGGCGGCGTTACCGCAGTGATCGGCGATGATGGCGGGGGCGCCATGGGCCGCGCCGTCGGCCACCCTCGAGTCGACGACTTCGATTGCCGGATGCAGCGACTCGGCCATACCGAGAACCTCTTCGGGAGTATAGGGGTCCTGGCGCGACGGCAAGCTGCCGCCCATTCGAAACGCAAACTCGCATTCCAGGCCGCGACTCGATTCCGAAGGCAGGTTGAGCAGCTTCGGACTGGCCATGATGTAGGGTAGGAACAGCGGACCGACGGCCGGCCGGTCGGTGTTCATCCGCTTCATGGCTGCATCGTTGGTCAACGCGGCCTTCCAGCCACCGACCGGAACGCCCATCTGTGCCACGATGGCATCGAGAACGGCGTAGCCTTCCGCCAGGTCAGCCGGAAACGTGCCGCCTGGAAATGTCTCGAGCACCGTGTAATCGAGCCGCGCCTGAATAAGCGCCGCGGCCGCGATTTCCGGCTCGATCATCCGGCCTCCTTACGCGCCTCGATAACCATATCCGCCTCGCGACCGGCCAGTTCGTTCAGATGATCGAACTCCCATTCGAACGTGCCGACACCCTGCGATAGGGAACGGAGCTCGATGATCAGGTCATGCAGCTCGGATTGCGGCATGAACGCGCCGACCTCGTCCCAACCGTCCCAGCCTTCCTTCGGATTGAAGCCGAGGATCTGGCCACGCCGTTTGGTGATGATGCCTTGCGCGTTGGCGGTAAACTCGCTCGGCACGGACAGGGTCACTTTGCAGATCGGCTCCAGCAGGACCGGCGCGCATTGCGGCAATCCGTCCTTCATCGCGAGGATGCCCGCGCGGCGGAACGCCATGTCGGAACTGTCGACCGCGTGATGCTGCCCGTCGAACAGATTGACCGAAAGATCGACGACCGGGAATCCGAGCGGCCCTTCGGTAAGGTATTCCTTCACGCCGGCTTCGACCGCCGGAATATAGTTGCGCGGCACCGAACCGCCGTGGATCGATTGGTCGAACTGGAAGCCGGAGCCGCGCGGCAACGGTTTTATCTCGACATGGACATCACCGAATTCACCATGCCCGCCGCTTTGTTTCTTATGCCGCGCATGCTGCTTGACCGGTTTACGGATCGTTTCCTTGTAGGGCACATCCGGCCTCTCGGACACGACGGAGACGTTGTAGCGTTCTCTTAACTTATCCGCCGCGACTTGCAAATGGATGTCGCCCTGACCCCACAGCAACATCTGATGCGTATCGTTGTTGTGTGAAATCTGGAGGGAATCGTCCTCGTCCACCAGCTTGGCGATCGCCGACGATAGCTTGACTTCGTCTTCCCGTCTCTCCGAACGGATCGCGGCGGAATACAAAGGTGTCAGCGTTTCCGGCCAGGGCATCACCTTCGGCGATGCCCCGCTTGGCGTCAGCACATCGCCCGTGTTGACCCCTTCCATCCGGCCCATCGCGACGATGTCGCCCTGGGCGGCCCCGTCGAGTTTTTCCTGATCGTACCCCATCAGGCGGTACAGGCCGCTCAAGCGATGGTCGCCGAAATTCATGCCGTCCTTGATGGTGCCACTCCAGACGCGCGCCACCGACAGCTTGCCGGAGCGAGGTATATGAAGGGTCTTGAAAATTTCGGCAGCCGGATCGCCATTCACGCCACCGAGCCGTTCCAGGGTCGCCGACACTTCCGGCGCCTCGTGCCGCAACGCCTTCATCAAGCGCAACACACCCGACGACTGCTCGCCGGCGCCGATGAAAACCGGCACGACCGTATTGTCCTGCAGATCCTTGGTCAGATATCCGTAGATATCCTCTTTCGGCGGCACCGCATCTTCGAGCAGCATCTCCAAAAGCGGATCGTCATAATTCGACAACTCTTCCAGCAATTCCTGCCGGGCCATGTCGTTTTCGTCCTTCATGTCCTCGGGGATCTCGATCAAGGACGATTTGTCGCCGGGCTGATAGGCGTAGGCCCGTTCGGAAACCAGATCGACGTAGCCGCTTATCGACTCGCCGTCGCGGATCGGGACGTGGCGCAGCACAAGCGATTGGGTGGAAATGGATTGCAGCGCCTCCATCACTTCCGCGACCGGAACATGCGGATGATCGGCCTTGTTGATGAAGATCATGTGCGGAATGCCGTGTTCCTTCAGATAGTGCAACGTCGGCCCAACGATAAGAGCCTTGGCCGGCTCCGGGTCGACGACGACGACGGCGACATCCGCCACCATCAGCGCGTTGTGCGCATCCTGAAGAAATTCGATGGATCCGGGGCAATCGAGGAAATGCCAGCGTTCGCCGAGAAACTCACCCGACGCGATGGAAACTTCGGTGCTCATATTGCGTTTGCGCGCCTCCGGCGCGGCATCGCCGACCGTATTGCCCTCCTTCGCCGTTCCGCGTCGATGAATTGCGCCGCAGGTGTTCAGCAGCGCCTCGAGCAACGTCGTCTTGCCGCTCAAATAGGGGCCGACGAGGGCTACACAGCGGGGGCTCGAAACCGATTTAACAGGCATGATGGTCTCCTTTGCGGATTATTCGTCATTCGTCCGGCGCTCCCTTTTCGTGGGGCGACGCTCCCTGGACTAAAACCAACTTGAATTTTTGTGAGCTACGCGCGATGACGCAAGCAAAATCGACGCCGGGCTTATTCCGCCCCGTCGATGTGCGGCTTCAATGCGCCGTAGCAGAAGGCCTGCGTCGGCGTCGGAATGCCTGCCTCCGCGCCCAAACGGACGACGGCGCCGCCCAATCGCTCCAGTTCCAGCGACTTTCCGGCGGTCAAATCGTGCAGCATCGAAGCCACCATTTCGGCCGGCAATTCGTCGAACGCCGCAATTCGCTGTTCGACCGCGGATTCCGGCAACGCAACGCCGCGCGCGCGGCCGACCGCGACGGCCTCGGCGACGCAGGCCCGCAGCATGGCGCGCGTCTCGGGTATTTCGCGCAGCCGCCCCACCGGCAGGCGGGTAACGCAGGTCATGTTGCTGAGCGCGGTCAGCATCACGAACTTCATCCAGATATCGACATCGACATCGTCGGACAGGGTCGCGGTGATTCCGGCCGCCTCGCAGGCGGCGACAAGCGCTTCGCCGCGCGACGAGCGGGAGCCATCCTGCTCGCCCACGGTGATGAAATTGAACAGGCCCGTCTGGGTGATGATACCGGGTTCGCTGATCACCGTGGCGACGCCGACCGTCCCGCCCATGACCCGCTCGCGGCCGAAAACGCCGTTCAGGATATCAACCGCCTCGACACCATTCTGCAGCGACACCACCGTCGTCTGTGGGCCGACGATGGGCCGGCAGGCCCCCGCGACCGCTTCCGTATCGAACAGCTTTACGGCAAAAAACAAATAGTCCGGCGGTTCGATCGCCGAAACGTCGTCGGTCGCCGATGCCGGCTGGACCCGGATATCTCCGTCAGGCGTCCGTATGCATAAGCCGTTCGCGCGGATCGCATCGAGATGGGCGCCGCGCGCGACGAACGTGACGTCGACGCCGGATACCGCCAGACGGCCGCCGAAGTAGCCGCCGACACCGCCGGCGCCGAACGCAACGATCCTCATTATTGGATTCCCTTTAGTGGACACAATCTAACATATGGTACCCCTACGATCCCGTATCCCGGCTTCTCGGCAGAAGAAGGCTCGCAGGCGATGCCGAAGCATCGGCAAGGGGCTTCGACGCACCGAGAATCCGGGATACGGGACCCGGAGGGCGGCTTCCCGAGGCCATCGGCTGCGTTGCGCGACACTTGTGATGACCCCGCATCACGGCGCATCGCGCGCCTAACCGCTGAACTCGGGAAGCCGTCGTAGGGGTACCATATGTTAGATTGTATCCACTATGTCAGCGCAGCGCAGGCCCGCTGGATGCGCTGGCAGGCGTCTTCCAGCGCCTCGTCCGACAGGGCGTAGGAAATGCGGAAGAACGGCGACAGACCAAATGCCGCGCCATGCACGGCGGCGACGCCTTCGGTTTCCAGCACGTAGACGACGAAATCCTCGTCGGTCTCGATCACCTTGCCGTCCGGTGTCTTCTTGCCGATCACGCCTTCGCAGGACGGATAGACATAGAACGCGCCGACCGGCGTGTTGCAGGTCAGCCCGTTGGCCTGGTTCAGCATGGAGACGACGAGATCGCGGCGCCCCTTGAACGCCTCGTTGTTGCGCGCGATGTGGCTCTGGTCGCCGTTCAGCGCCGCCACGGCGGCCCATTGGCTGATCGTCGAAGTGCTGGTGATGCTTTGCGATTGCAGCATGTTCATCGCCTTGATCAGCTCCACCGGTCCGGCGCCGTAACCAGCCCTCCAGCCGGTCATGCAGAAACTTTTCGACATCCCGTTCAAAGTGAGCGTGCGGTCGTAGAGCGCGGGCTCGACCTGGACGATGGTCGCGAACTTTGCGTCATCGTAAAGCAGGTGCTCATAGATATCGTCCGTCAGCACCCAGACGTTCGGATGCTTCAGCAGCACGTCCGCCAACGCTCTCAGCTCGTCCGCCGAATAAGCCGAGCCGGTCGGATTGCTGGGGCTGTTCAGCACCAGCCACTTCGTCTTCGGCGTGATCGCGGCGTCGAGCTGTTCCGGCGTCATCTTGAAATCGGCGTCGCTCGAACATTCGACGATGACCGGCGTCCCGCCATTGAGAAGCGCCAGGTCGGGATAGGTCACCCAATAGGGCGCCGGCACGATGACCTCGTCGCCATCGTCCACCGTCGCGGTGAAGGCGTTGTAGATGATCTGTTTACCGCCCGCGCATACGGAGATCTGCTCGGGCGCGTAATCGAGGCCGTTCTCGCGCTTGAACTTTTCCGAAATCGCCTGCCGCAGTTCCGGTATGCCGGCCGGCGGCGCGTAACGGGTCTTGCCTTCGCGCATAGCCTGGATCGCCGCTTCCTGGATATGCATCGGCGTATCGAAATCAGGCTCGCCGACGGCGAGACCGATGACATCCTTGCCCGCCGCCTTCATTTCCTGCGACTTGGTGTTGATGGTCACCGTGGCCGACGCGCCGATACGGGACAAACGCGAAGCTAGAAACGCCATGACAAAAACTCTCGGCTGCTAAATGGAAGGCGGTTCGCGACCACCGGGATTCAACCGGACATTACGCCGAAGCCCTGACAGGTTCAACGGTCATCGGAATGCATTCCGCCCATTCGCTCCATGCGGTTAAGATTATGGCGAAGCGCGAATTCTTCCAATCTGCGAGCGACGATATGAACTCACATTCAATATGTCGGTCCGGTTTGTTCAAACGCCCGGTCCTCGCCTCGGCGGTACTTCTAACGCTCACCGTATCCGCCGTCGCCGATCGTTTGCCGTTGATCGATGCGCACAGCCAGATCGATCAGCACGTCGATCCGGCCGATATCGTTCGCTTTCTCGATGCGGCGGGCATCGCGCGTGTCATCCTGGCCGCACGGGGCAAGGTCAAGGCAAGCGTTATCACCGCTTTAGCTCGCGACCATCCGGACCGGATTACTGCGGCGGTGCGGACCAAGGGCGGTCCCTACAAGAAAAACGCACCCCGGTATTACGAGATACTCAAGACCCAGCTTGCGATGCCGGAATTCGCTGCGATGGCGGAAACCATCCTGTGGCACGCCGAGAAACAGCGCCGCGATGGAACTACGAAGGCGGCGGAAGTGATCATTCCGCCCGACGACGACCGCGTCCGATCGGCGTTGCAGGCGGCGCTGCGGCGCGGTTGGCCGTTCATTTTCCATATCGAGTTCGCCGCCGCCGGCACGGATGCGGACCGCTTCATGGCGGCGATGGAAACTACCCTGGACGCGCATCCCGGCCATCCTTTCGCCCTGATCCATATGGGACAACTCGAACCCGCGGCGGTCGGCCGGCTGATCGAGAGCCACCCGAACCTGTATTTCATCACCTCGCACGCGACGCCGATCACGACCGAGCGATCCCGGCAGCCCTGGGTCAACATGTTCGACGGCGACCGGCTGACGCCGACCTGGCGCGACCTGATCGTGCGACATCCCGACCGCTTTATTCTCGGCTTTGACAATGTCTGGGCCAACCATTGGGGCGAGCGCTACGAAGAAACCGCCGCGCTGTGGCGCAATGCCTTGAAAAACCTGCCGGACCCCGTGGCGCACGCCGTGGCGCATCGCAATGCCGAGCGGCTGTGGCGGTTGCCGCCGTTGCCGTGAAAAAGCGCGGCAAGAACTCCGATAATATGGCCGCTTGACCCGCCACGCACGGGTTCGCAAAATTCACGGCATGACACAAGCGCTCTCCGAAGCCCGCGAGGGTTTCCTCTACGCCGGCACGGACAAGCGATCGGCGAACTGAACCAACCGAAGGAGCGATTATGGACAGGCCGCCGGGCATCGAGTTTCACACCTTCACAATCGTCGGTCGCTGCGCGCGGACCGGCATGTTCGGCATCGCGACGGCGACCCGTTCGCTGGCGGTCGGCGCCCGCGTGCCGCACGTCAAGTCGCAGACCGGCGCGGTGGCAATCATGGCGATTGCCGACCCCAGGCTGGGCACCGCCGCGCTACAGTTCCTGGAACAGGGCTACAAGGCGCCCAAGGTCATCGACGCGCTGGTCGCCATGGATCCCTATGCCGAATACCGCCAGCTCGGCGTGATCGACGATGACGGTTTCGCCGCCGCGCGCACCGGCGAAATGAACCGAGACTATGCCGGCCACCATGTCGGCGACAGCCACATCGCGCTGGGCAACGTGCTGGTCGGCGAGCATGTCCTCGACGCCATCGAAGAGGGGTTTTTGGCCGACCCGGAAGAAGATCTCGAAGAGCGGCTGATGCGCGCGCTCGAAGCCGGCCGCGACGCCGGCGG
>CAYLTU010000070.1:0-21634 GCA_964386465.1 uncultured Rhodospirillaceae bacterium | reverse complement strand
TAGCCTTTACGTAGAACAGCCGGCCGAACCAGCGCCAGCGTCCGTCGGGACCGGGCAACGTGCAATTGAGCCGCGAACGGCCTTCGCGGAACCTTTCGGCAAACCTAATCTCGATACGGCGCTCCCCCAATCGCGTGAGGTCGACCTTGCCGAACTGCGAGTGATAACAAGCAAGCTGACCGAGACCGCGCATTTCGGCACCGACGCTGAAACCAAACGCCGGCGGGTTGGTGGAGATAAGCGGATCGGCCGGCGTGATGTCCTCGACAGGCAGCGGCAGCGCGTTTACCACGCGGCGGAACCTCGTCAAATCGCCGAACCGCTCGTTGAACGCGAACCGTGGAACAAAATGGATATCGTCGGCGCTATGGGCGACGCCGGAATGCTGGCCAAACGCCGCCTTGAACCCTTCGGCGGCGACTAGTTCGCGCACCTCGTCGCTCGCTTCGCCATAGGGATAGGCAAAGAGCGACGGTTCGACCGACAGCTCATCGGCAAGGCGCTGACGCGCGTGGCGAATTTCGGACCGGCTCCGCTCGATCGTCGCGGCGGCCATATGAAGGTGGGTCCTCGTGTGATTGCCGATCGTGACGCCGGCGTCCGACATTTCCTTGATTTGGCCCCATGACATGAACCCCGACGCACCGTTGTCGACCGAATTCGTCGCGACGAACAAGGTGAACGGCAACCCGGCGCGTCTGAGTCGAGGCCATGCGATTTCGTAGACCGACCGGTAGGCGTCGTCGAAGGTAATCGCCACCGTACGGTCCGGTATCGCCTGTCCTGCCTGCAACGCGGCCGTCAATTTTGGCAAAGGCCAGACGGTGTATTTCTGTTTCTCCAGCAACGCAACATGCGCCTCGAACTGTTCCTTCGAAACGCTGGTCGAGGGAAATTCGGCCTCTTCGCCAATGCGGTGATACATGACCACGACGCCGCTACCGGCGGTCGCGTGCTCCGGCGCGAGAATCGCAGTTACCACTACCAACAGAAAAAGGCATCGCGCCAACCGGTTGAGTTTTTCGTAGAAATCATGCAAGCACATAGACACCCACATATTTTACCGTCGCGCGACCGATTCTCTCAAGTAATGAGACAATAGCGTATATATGAGCCTGTCGTAATGAAAACGTTAATACGGAGTCAGAGATGAGCGATAGACCTGTTCTCGATGATTCGGCCTGCGATCTGCTTTTTCGCGAAGCGCGCAGCCATAACGGTTGGCTCGACAAACCGGTCGCCGACGAGACTCTGCATGCGGCCTTCGAACTCACTAAGATGGGCCCAACGAGCGCCAATTGTTCGCCGATGCGGATCATTTTCATCCGCTCTCCCGACGAGAAGAAGAAGCTGAAACCCTGCGTCAGCAGCGGAAATTTCGAAAAAACCATGTCGGCGCCAGTCACAGCGGTCATCGCCAATGATTTTGAATTCTATGAACATTTTGACTTCCTCTTCCCACATGACGACGCGCGTTCCTGGTTTACGGGCAACCAGACGTTGATCGACACAACGGCAATGCGGAACGGCAGCCTGCAAGGCGCCTATTTCATGCTCGCCTGCCGGGCCGTCGGGCTCGACTGCGGTCCGATGTCCGGTTTCGAGAACGATATGGTGGATGCGATATATTTCGCCGGCACGAAAATCCGGTCGATTTTCCTTTGCAATCTAGGATATGGCGACCCTTCCGCGCTCTTCCCACACAGCCCGCGTTTCGCGTTCGAAGAGGTTTGCACTTTGCTGTGAGGTGGAGGAACGTGTCCGTATCATGAACGTGCTGGGAATCGATTCGGCGACCGAGGCCTGTTCCGCAGCCGTTCTACGAGACGGTAGCTTGCTCTCGCACCGCTTCGAAACCATGCAGCGCGGCCACGCCGAAGTCCTTATGCCGCTTATCCAGGAGGTCATGAGGGATGCCGAAATGATGTTCGGCGCCTTGGATCTCATCGCAACCACTGTCGGCCCGGGTGGCTTTACCGGCCTGCGAATTGGCCTTGCCAGCGCTCGCGCGTTGGCTCTCGCCGCGGCGATCCCCATCATCGGTGTCACGACCCTGGAAGCGGTCGCCCGCGCACAACAGACCGAGAACATGCCAACCCTGATCACCTTGGATTCGAAGCGGGAAGACGTCTACCTGCAACTCTTCGACCGTGACGTAGCGCCATTGACCAAGCCCGACGCCTTGTTGCCCGCTGACATCGCCGCGATACTTCCAGCCGGCTCGGTGGCCATTGGTGGCAGTGCCCGCGATAGCGTGATGGCGGCGCTTGCCGACCGCACGCCGCCCCTGGTCGTCACCAGCGGGCCGCTTCTGCCGGATGCCGCGTTTGTCGCATCGATCGGGCTCGAACGTTTTGCCGAAGGACCTGCCATCGCGAATCGGCCGCCGAGCCCGCTTTATTTACGATCGCCTGACGCGCGATTGCCCGGCGACCGGCAAACATGAAACAGGGAGCCGACATTTCCGTCCGGTTTGCGGAGCAGGATGACCTCGACGCGATCGCGTCGATTTATGCGGAAAGTTTCGACGATTTACAGCCACGACTGTCGATTGAACAGTATTTGCGGCCACCGGGTAGCTGGGCGCTTATCGCATTTGTCCAAATCGATGGCGAAGACAGGCCGGCCGGATACATCCTGACTCGGAATGCGGCGGACGAAGCCGAAGTCTTCAGTATCGGCGTTGCGTATGCATTTCGAAGGCGCGATGTTGGCCTTGCATTGCTGGCAGCAATGGAGGGAGTCGCGAGCATTCGCGGCGCCCGCGCCGTGTTCCTCGAAGTCGGCGTGGACAATCGCGCGGCACGGGCGCTCTACAGCAAAGCCGGTTATGAAATCATTGGACAAAGGCCCGATTACTATCGAAATGCCGGCGGCGACCGGGTAACGGCACTGGTTTTGCGCAAACGCCTAGAAAACGTTGAGAATCGGGAGTCAATTGATTGTAAATAGTCACCGAATTAGAGTCACCAATTGGTACTAGATAACCAGAATTTATTAAATTTACTTGACATTTAGTCAAACAGAAGCGATGTATTACAAGCACAAACATAACTGGATGGAAAAGAAGTAAAACTTTTTCGCCACTACTGTTAAAAGACGCCATCTATACGGCGCACTACTAAAAACATTGGTCGCAAGGGTGCAGAGACGATGTCCGACGCCAACGATACAGATGTCAAAACTAGCGAGGTTCTTGGGCTAACGACCGAAATCGTCTCCGCTCATGTTTCCAATAACACAGTTGCGATGTCGGATCTTCCGAACCTTATCGAACAGGTTTACAAGACGCTTTCGAATGTCGGCAAGGGTGCGGAGACACAAGGCGAACGGCCGACACCGGCTGTTGCATTACGCAAGTCCGTGACGCCCGAATACATCATCTGCCTGGAAGACGGTAAAAAGCTGAAGATGCTTAAGCGGCACCTGAAAACGGCTTACAATATGACTCCCGATGAATACCGCGAACGCTGGGGACTGGCGAGCGACTATCCCATGGTCGCGCCGAATTACGCCAAACAACGCAGCAAGCTCGCGAAAGCCATCGGCCTGGGCACGCGTCCGCGCCAGGGCGGCAAAAGCTGAATCATCCGCTGGGTTTAATTTTATAAAACGCAATGGTCGGCTGACGGCGTTGCCCTTATATTGGTGGCGTGCTGAGTTTTCCGAATTGCAACAGGTCGGCAGGAGCGAGGACGCGCAGTGCCGGATCGCATAATTAAATTGTGCCATGAAAAAGGCTTGAAAATTACCGGCCAACGTCGGGTTATCGCCCGTGTCCTTGGTGAATCGGAAGATCATCCCGATGTCGAACTGGTGCACAAACGGGCAGCCGAAATTGACCCGAAGATCAGTATCGCGACGGTCTATCGAACGGTTCGGCTTTTCGAAGCGAACGATATTCTGGATCGGCACGATTTCGGCGATCGCCGGGCGCGCTACGAGGAAGTGTCGGAATCGCATCACGACCACCTGATCGATATCGAAAGCGGCAAGGTCATCGAATTTCAAAGCGCCGAAATCGAGGCCTTGCAGCGCGAAATCGCCGCGCAGCTCGGATACCGTCTCGTCGACCATCGCTTGGAACTCTACGGCGTCCTCACGAAGAAGGAATAGGCGGAACCGCGTTGCGGAACACGGTAAGCCGTGCGACGCGGGATCGGCCGCCGCTTGTCATTGCGCTTGGACGGATGTTATTGTTGGCTATAGAAAATTCGAACCGGATACGCTGTTGATAGGAATGATCCGCATCCCCGCCGCCCCGGCATCGGTGGGAACTTTGCCCCGGTGAAACGGCTCTACATCAAAACCTACGGCTGTCAGATGAACGTCTACGACTCCGCTCGCATGGCGGATGTTCTGGCGCCGCATGGCTATGCGCCGGTCGAGACACCCGACGGCGCCGATATAATCATCCTCAACACCTGTCACATCCGCGAAAAAGCCGCCGAGAAGGTTTATTCGGAAATCGGCCGACTGCGGCCCCTTAAGCGACGCAAGGAAGCCAGCGGCGAGCGGATGATCATCGCCGTCGGCGGCTGCGTCGGCCAAGCGGAAGGCGAAGAAATTATCGCCCGGGCCGATTGCGTCGATATGGTGTTCGGACCTCAGACATTCCACCGTTTGCCGGAACTGGTCGGCCGCGCGATCCGCGCGTCGGGGGAGAAAGTCGTCGATATCGAGTTTCCCGCCGAGGACAAATTCGATCACCTGCCGGAAGAGACGGTGTCGCAAGGTGTTTCCGCCTTCCTTACGATTCAGGAGGGTTGCGACAAGTTCTGCACCTTCTGCGTCGTGCCCTACACGCGAGGGGCGGAGCAATCGCGACCCGTCGCCGCTGTGACGGCGGAAGCGAAGCGGCTCGCCGCTTCGGGAAGCCGCGAACTCACGCTGCTGGGCCAGAACGTCAACGCCTATCACGGGCTTGGCCCGGACGGCACGGAATGGACCCTCGGCCAGTTGCTATTCCATCTCGCGGAAGCAGTTCCGGAAATCACTCGGCTGCGCTACACGACCAGCCACCCCAGCGACGTGAAGGACAGCCTGCTGGCGGCCCATCGCGACATCCCGCAATTGATGCCGTACCTGCATCTGCCGGTACAGTCCGGTTCGGACCGAGTGCTCGCGGCGATGAACCGCAAACATCGCGCCGACGACTATCGCCGCATTGTCGCCCGGCTGCGCGAGGCGCGCCCGAATCTCGCATTGTCCTCCGATTTCATCGTCGGCTATCCGGGAGAAACCGATCGCGAGTTCGCCGAAACGCTCCGCCTGGTGACCGAAATCGGTTATGCACAGGCTTATTCGTTCAAATACAGCGCGCGGCCCGGCACGCCGGCGGCGGCGGAAGATCAGGTACCCGCCGCGGAAAAAGACGATCGCTTGACTTCGTTGCAGCAATTGCTGCGGGCGCAACAGACCGCATTCAATCAGTCCAAGGACGGAACGATCATGCCCGTCCTGTTTGAACGGCGAGGCCGCTACGCGGGACAGATCGTCGGTCGTTCTCCCTTTATGCAGCCGGTGCATGCCGCGGCGCCGGAGCGTCTGATTGGCACGGTCGCCGATTGCCACGTCGTGGAGATCCTGAAAAACAGTCTCAAGGGCGAGATTTTGACCGTTGATACAGCAAGCGGCGCGGGCCGTGCGACCGCCGAAAGGGCCAGCGCTTGACCACGTTAAGCAGTCCCGAAACCGCATCGGTGCATATTCAGTTCGACGACAATAGCCTGTTGCCCCTGCTATTCGGCGCGCATGACAAGCACCTGGCCCGGATTGAACAACAGCTCGACGTCTCGCTCGCGAGCCGCGGCAACCATATCACGATCGCAGGGTCGGAGGAGGCCGCCGGTGTCGCCCGCACGGCCCTCCGCAACCTGTACAAACAGATCAAAAACGGCGATGCCGTGAACGAGAGCGTCGTCGATGCCGCCATCCGTATGGCGCATGAAGGCGGCGGCGATACCGGCGGCGGCGGCCTCATTCAGATCCATCGAAAAAGGATTGCGCCCCGTTCGCGGACGCAAGGCCACTATATCAAGGCGATACAGGAAAACGATATGGTCTTCGCGATCGGTCCCGCGGGAACCGGCAAGACATATCTCGCCGTATGCGCGGCGGTCGAAATGTTCAATGCCGGCAAAATCGACCGCATTATCCTGTCACGGCCCGCGGTCGAAGCCGGCGAGCGTCTCGGCTTCCTGCCGGGCGACATGCAGGAGAAAATTGACCCCTATCTCCGTCCACTTTTCGATGCACTGCACGACACCCTGCCAGGTGAGCAAGTCGTCCGGCGGATCGCCAGCGGCGAGTTCGAAGTGGCGCCGCTCGCTTTCATGCGCGGGCGCACCCTGGCGAATGCATTCGTCATCCTAGATGAAGCGCAAAACACGACAGCGACGCAAATGAAGATGTTCCTGACCCGGCTCGGCGAGAACAGCCGGATGGTCATCACCGGCGATTTGAGCCAAGTCGATCTGCCGGCGGGTACCCGTCCGGGATTGAAAGACGCGGCCGAGAGGCTGGAGGGCGTACCGGGGATCCAATTCATCCGGTTCTCCGACGCCGACGTCGTGCGACCGCCACTCGTCGCGCGCATCATCCGAGCCTACGACGCGGTGGACTCGAAAGCGGAAACTTCGTCATGACCGCTCGGCTGAACATCGACATCACGATAGAGTCGGCACGATGGAACGACTCGTTGCCCTCAGCGGAAGCCCTGTCGCGGCACGCGGCGGAAGCGGTCTGGCGGCGGGAAGGCGACAATGACAGCGATTCGGAACTCAGCATCGTGCTTGGCGACGACACGCTTCTACGATCGTTGAACGGCCGCTTTCGCAATAGGAGCCAATCGACCAATGTCTTATCGTTTCCGGCGGAAGATTCCGATCTTCCCGGTTTGCCGCGATTGCTCGGCGATGTCTTTCTAGCCTTCGAGACGGTCGCCCGGGAAGCGGGCGAGCAGGAAAAATCCCTGGCCGATCATTTCCAGCATCTCTGCGTCCACGGCATTTTGCACTTACTGGGGAACGATCACGAGAATGACGCCAACGCGACGGCGATGGAAGCGTTGGAAATCGCAATCCTTTCGACCATGGGAATTGGAAATCCCTATGCCGATACGCCGATGAAGAGGCTCGCATGAGCGAGAATTCGGAATCGTTGTCTTCCTCGGCGCCGGAATCAGCGGAAAAGAACGGCGAGCCGGCGCGAGGCGGCGGGTTTTGGGGTTGGGTCCGGTCTCTTACAGGATCGAAAAACGGCGATTCCGCACTTCGCGATACGTTCGAAGAATTGATTGAAGAGCATGAGGAACGCGTCGCGTCGATCGATCCGGGTGAACGCGCGCTCATAGAGAATATCCTCAATCTCGGGGGCCTCACCGCGCGCGACGTCATGATACCGCGTATCGATATCGGCGCCGTCGAAGTCAACACGTCGCTGCAAGAAATTGTCAGCCTGATCAATACCGAAGCCCATTCCCGCCTGCCGGTCTATCGCGAGACGCTCGACGATGTCATCGGCATGGTCCACATCAAGGACGTGCTCACCGAGATGGGCAAGGAAAGTGGATTCAGTCTGCGCCGCATCCTGCGCAAGATTCTGTTTGTCGCGCCCACCATGCCGGTCCTGGACCTGCTGCTGCAGATGCAGATGACGCAGCTGCACATGGCGCTGGTCGTCGACGAATATGGCGGCATCGACGGGCTGATTACGATCGAGGACCTGGTTGAACAAATTGTTGGTGAGATCAAGGACGAGCATGATGCGGACCAGGGGCCCCAACTCGCCCGCAGCACGCAGGGTTCCGTTGTCGCCGATGCGAGGGTTCCAATCGAACAGTTCGAGGAACAGGTCGGCGAGATCCTCACCGACGAGGAACGGGCGGAAGACATCGATACACTCGGCGGTCTGTTGTTCACCTTGACCGGCCGCGTTCCGACGCGCGGCGAGCTGGTCGTGCACGAACCATCCGGCGTCGAATTCGAAATACTGGACGCCGATCCAAGGCGGATTAAGAGATTGCGCGCGCGCAAACTGCCAAATTTGCCCGCTGCCGATGTTTAGCTGCTCGACTTGATAACGGGTTGCGCAAGGCGGATTGCGTCGCTCACGGGTTGGCGCCGGAATGGTTTGGCCTTCCTTCTCGGTGCAATCGCGACCCTGTCGCTGCCGCCTGTCTACCTGTTTCCCCTGCTCTATATCGTATTTCCACCCATCGTCTGGATGCTGGAGGGCGCGGCGCGGAAACGGACGGCTTTCGCAATCGGCTGGTGGTTCGGATTCGGCTTCTTCGCGTTCGGCCTTTACTGGATCGGCAACGCGTTGCTGGTGTTCGCGGAGAAGTTCGCTTGGCTGTTGCCCTTCGCCAGCGCTGGCTTGCCGGCATTCCTCGCCACCTTCTGCGCCGCCGCGACTCTGGCCGCCTGGTTCGCGCACGGCTACTTGAACCGCGCGATGGTGCTGGCACTGGCCTGGGTCGCCGGCGAATGGCTGCGCGGCCACGTGCTGACCGGTTTCCCTTGGAACCTTCTCGGATATGCCTGGGCCGGCAGCGAGGGCATGGTTCAGTTCGCCGCCTTGGTCGGCATCTACGGAGTGAGCCTCGCGGTCATCCTGTCCGCCTGCCTGCCGGCCGCAATCGCGAACTCGCCGAAGCCATGGCGACTCGCCGGAGCGGCGGTCGCCGTACCCCTGCTGATTTGGGCCGGCGGGTCGGCGCGTCTCGGCCTGTCGGACGAGATCGCTTATGTCGATGGGATCGGTCTGCGGATCGTTCAATCGAACATTCCGCAACGGGAAAAATGGGTACGAACCTATCAAGAGCGCAATATCCGTCAGTTTCTCGAACTCAGCCGCAAGGACCGGCCGGGCTGGATCACGCATGTGATCTGGCCGGAAACCGCGGCGACTTTCTTCATAGGGGCGAAGCCTGGTCTGCGCCACGCCCTGGCCGCCGCCGCCCCGCCCGGCGGCATGCTCATTACCGGCGCTCCACGGCGCATCAGCGACAGCAAAAAAGTCGCGAACGCAATGCTGGCTTTGGACGACAGAGGACGAATAGTCGCCCATTACGACAAGTTCCACCTGGTGCCGTTCGGCGAATACGTACCCTTTGCCGATATTCTGCCGATCGACAAGATCACGCATGGCAAGCGCGGTTTCACAGCGGGGTCCGGCGTGCGAACAATAACGGTTGCCGGTCTGCCCGCTTTCAGCCCGTTGATCTGTTACGAAGTTATCTTCCCCGGCCGCGTCGCGGATCGGTCGCAGCGGCCCGCTTGGCTGTTGAATCTGACGAACGACGCATGGTACGGCCTGTCCGCCGGACCGCATCAGCATTTGGCGCAGGCAAGGGTCAGGGCAGTGGAGGAAGGGTTGCCCCTGATCAGGGCGGCGTATACCGGCATTTCCGCGATTATTGGCCCGTATGGGAGAATTTTACACCGGCGCGGGCTCAATGAGGCAGGCGTAATCGATACGCGGCTGCCTCAATCAATCGCCGCGCCTTCGTACACAAACTGGGGCGATTTGCCTTTCGGCCTAATTTTCTTAGCGCTTTCAGCAACAATCTTTCTCAACGCACGCAATAATATTCAATCAAAAGAACAATAAAACCGAGCAAATTCTAGTTTGTCCGCAACCAGCTCCGTGCAATAGTTCATATCTCGGACATTTCGATTGGCGGATTAACATTATGGTTGCACAAGCATTGGCGATAAAAACTGGCTACGGTACCGGACGGCCCAACCCGATCGACGTTCATGTCGGCAGCCGGGTGCGACTGCGCCGAACGCTTCTCGGTATGAGTCAAGAAAAACTGGGCGATGCCATCGGTCTGACTTTCCAACAAGTCCAAAAATACGAACGGGGGGCGAACCGGATCGGATCGAGCCGCCTGTTCGACCTTTCCAGAGTACTCGATGTTCCAGTCTCGTTTTTCTTCGACGATATGCCGGCGGAGATCGCGGAAAGCGCCCCTGGCTGCCATTCCGAGTTTGCTGGATCTCCGGCTGAATCCTATGCGGCCGACCCGCTGGCGAAACGCGAAACACTGGAACTCGTCCGCGCATACTACCAAATCGAAGAACCGTCGGTTCGAAAACGGCTGTTCGACCTCGCGAAGGCGCTCGGGAACACCGCCGAAAAATAGGTATCCCTCCAGCTTGCTCCAATGCGTCGACTCCCTTGACGCGTTAATGGAATCTGCCGATAGTCCGGCCCGCGATTTTAGGCCTGGGCGCGCTGTTGCAATCTTCGGGCAGAATTCCACTAGAAAAAAAGGGGGTGTCGTGGCAAACGGCGATTTTCTTTTCACCAGCGAGTCGGTCTCTGAAGGGCATCCGGACAAGGTCAGCGATCGAATATCCGATGAGGTTGTCGACCTATTCCTAGGCGCCGACCCTCTTTCCAGGGTCGCCTGTGAAACCCTTTGCACAACCAACCGGGTGGTACTCGCCGGCGAAATCCGAGGACCGGAAGGATTGGTGGACGACGAGGGCCGAGTTGACGCCGGCAGAATAGAGACGATCGCCCGCGCGGCTGTTCGCGACATCGGCTACGAACAAGCCGGATTTCACTGGGAGAACCTCGAGTTTCAATGTTACCTGCACGGCCAATCGGTAGATATCGCGCAGGGTGTCGACGCTGGAGGCAACAAGGACGAAGGCGCCGGCGATCAGGGCCTGATGTTTGGTTTCGCCTGCCGCGAGACCGACGTCCTCATGCCGGCGGCGATCCACTTTAGCCACGAAATTCTTCGACTTATGGCGGAAGCCCGGCACGCCGGCGCGATTTCCGGTCTTGGACCGGATTCCAAAAGCCAAGTCACGCTACTCTATGAGAACGGTCAACCGGTGCGCGCTACCTCTGTTGTCGTTTCGACGCAACATGAGGAAGCACTCGATCAGACGGCCGTGCGCGAAATCGTCCGTCCCTTCGTCGAAGAGGTGCTGCCGGACGGCTGGATGTGCCCGGAAGACGAGTTCTACGTCAATCCCACGGGCCGCTTCGTTATCGGCGGCCCGGACAGCGACGCCGGGATTACCGGCCGCAAGATCATCGTGGACACTTATGGCGGCGCGGCACCGCATGGCGGCGGCGCGTTTTCGGGCAAGGACCCGTCGAAGGTCGATCGGTCGGCCGCCTACGCCGCGCGGTATGTGGCCAAGAACGTCGTCGCCGCCGGCCTAGCGGAGAACTGCGAGATCCAGGTCGCCTACGCGATCGGAGTCTCGAAACCGCTTTCCATCTATATCCACACACAGGGCACCGGTAGGGTTTCCGACGAAAAGTTGGCGGTAGCGGTGAACGAAGTGATGGATCTGAGCCCGCGTAATATCCGCGAACATTTGTCGCTCAGCCGGCCGATTTACGTACCCACCTCGGCTTATGGTCATTTCGGTCGCGAGCCGACTGCGGACGGTGGCTTCTCCTGGGAGCGGACCGATCTCGTGGAAGACCTGAAAGCCGCGCTGACCTGATCGAACCGTTGTCGCCGGACCCGGAAAAAAGGAAACGGATCCATTACGGAAGACGGCAGGGCCGCCCGCTGCGCAAGACGCAACGCGAGCGTCTGACGAATTTGCTGCCCGGGATATCGATCGGGTCACTCAATCGCCTTGCCGATCCGCCGACCTTATTCGATCCACCGCCGAAATCCGTCGGACTCGAGGTGGGCTTCGGCGGCGGCGAACATCTTGCGGCCCAAGCCAAGGCGAATCCCGATGTAGGGTTCATCGGCTGCGAACCCTTCATCAACGGTGTCGCGCGGCTGCTCCGTACGATGGAAACCGAGAAATTGGCGAACATCAGAATCTACGTCGACGACGCCCGGCAGCTGATCGAAGCGTTGCCGGACCAATCGATTGACCGTTGCTTCATCCTGTTTCCAGACCCTTGGCCGAAACGCCGGCATCACCGGAGGCGCATCGTTTCACCCGAAACGCTTGCTGGGCTGGCGCGTATCCTCAGAGACGGCGCGCTGCTTCGTCTGGCCAGCGACGATCGTGATTACATACGCTGGATGCTGTTCCATACCTTGCGCGAAGGATCCTTCGAATGGCGCGCGCAAGGTCCATCGGATTGGCGCAACAGGCCGGCCGATTGGCCGCCAACCCGTTACGAGGAAAAGGCCGCCCAACAGGGTGAAAGCAGTATCTATCTGGAATTTTACCGCCGTCGCCGATAGCCGATAAAACGCTTGAGATACGGCGCCATATGGCTTACATAGCCTTGTAATCCCATAAACCGTTGATTCGGTTTTCGTCGTGGGTGGGCCCAGTTGCCCGCCCTTTTTTAATTCCGTTTGGGAGCGGAGATTTGGACGCAGCGAAGCGCATCGAAACGATCATTGAACCGACCCTGCAAGATATGGGATTCGATCTGGTGCGCGTGAAGATATCCGGTGCCCAGCAGCGTACTTTGCAGATCATGGCCGAGCGTATCGACGACGGCACAATGACGGTGGAGGACTGCGCCGCGATCAGTCGCTCGGTTTCGGCGTTGTTCGATGTGGAAGACCCTATCAAGGGCAGCTACACGCTCGAGGTGAGCTCACCCGGATTGGACCGGCCGCTCACCCGGCCGCAGGACTACATCCGGTTCACCGGGCTGGAAGCGAGGGTCGAGCTGAGCCAGCCGATGGACGGCCAAAGACGGTTCCGAGGCCGGATTGATGGCATGTCGGACGGCGTGGTGCGGCTCGAACTGGAAGGCGACAGGGTTGAAATCCCGTACACGGATATCGAACGCGCGAAACTGATCTTGAACGACGAATTGCTGGCGCTCGCCGGCGAAACGCAACATTAGGAACCCGTGCGAGAGGCGGATAGGAATATGGATACCGTTGCGAATTTGACGATGGAAATACTACAGGTGGCCGATACGGTCGCCCGCGACAAAGGCATCGACCGCGAACAGGTGCTCGAAGCCATGGAGCAAGCCATCCAGAAGGCCGGACGGACGAAATACGGTCTGGAGCACGATATTCGCGCCACGATCGACCGCAAGACCGGCAGTATTCAGCTAGCGCGGTATCTGGAAGTGGTTGAAGAGATCGAGAACGAAGCGACGCAGCTGACCGTCGATCAGGCCCATCAGCGTAAAGTCGACGCCGCACTCGGCGAGTTCCTCGTCGATCCCCTGCCGCCGATCGATTTCGGCCGCATCGCCGCGCAAACGGCAAAACAGGTCATCGTCCAGCGTGTGCGGGAAGCGGAGCGCGAGCGGCAGTATGAAGAGTACAAGGATCGCGTCGGCGAGATCGTCAACGGCCTGGTCAAGCGGGTCGAGTTCGGCAATGTCACGGTGGATCTTGGCCGCGCCGAGGGCGTCCTGCGGCGCGACGAATTCCTGCCCCGCGAACATTTCCGCCGCAACGAACGGGTCCGCGCCTACATCTACGATGTCCGCCCGGAACCGCGCGGCCCGCAAATCTTCCTGTCGCGCACCCACCCGCAATTCATGGCCAAACTGTTCAGCCAGGAAGTGCCGGAGATCTACGACGGGATAATCGAGATCGATGCCGTCGCGCGCGACGCCGGAAGCCGCGCTAAAATTGCGGTTCATTCGAATGACAGCGGCATCGACCCGGTCGGCGCCTGCGTCGGCATGCGCGGCAGCCGGGTACAGGCCGTCGTCTCGGAACTGCAAGGCGAGAAAATCGACATCATTCCGTGGTCACCAGATCCGGCAACTTTCGTCGTCAACGCCCTGGCGCCTGCCGAAGTCGCCAAGATTGTGCTGGACGAGGACCAGAACAAGATCGAGGTCGTGGTGCCCGACGACCAGCTCAGCCTGGCGATCGGGCGGCGGGGTCAAAATGTACGGCTCGCGTCGATGCTGACCGGCTGGGATATCGACATCCTCACCGAAGAGGAAGAGTCGGAACGCCGTCAGAAGGAATTCCTGTCGCGCAGCGAACGCTTCATCGAGGCGCTCGACGTCGACGACGTTATTGCCCATCTGCTCGTTACTGAAGGGTTTTCGTCGGTCGAGGAAGTCGCCTATGTACCGATCGAGGATGTTTCATCTATCGAAGGATTTGATGACGACCTCGCCGGTGAACTGCAACAAAGGGCGCGCAACTTCCTTGAGGCGGAGAGCGAACGGCTGACCAAAGAGCGCCGCGACCTAGGCGTGACGGACGAACTGGCCGAATTGCAGGGACTGACGCCGACGATGCTCGTTCGCCTCGGCGAGCGCGAAGTAAAGTCGCTCGAGGATTTTGCGGACCTCGCCTCCGACGAGTTGACGGATCCGGAAGAAGGCATTCTGGTGTCGTTCGATATTCGGGAATCGGATGCGAACGACTTGATCATGAAAGCACGCGTCGCCGCCGGATGGTTTACGGAAGAGGAACTCCGGGCCGCCGAACTCGAAAAACTGGCGGAAGAAGAGCGCGCCGCCGCAGAGGCCGAAGGCGGCGAAGAGATGGCGGTCTAGACGGAGGCGGGCGACGAAAATTGACCATGGCGGCTACAAGCGCGATTGAAAATTGCGGAATCGTCGACGACGATGGACCGCTACGGCGTTGCATCGTCTGCAATCGGCGGCTACCCATGTCCGAGATGGTGCGTTTTGTCGTCGGACCGGATAATATCGTCGTGCCTGACGTGGCCGGCCGCCTTCCCGGTCGCGGAATTTGGTTGAGCGCCGATCGGAATATCATTAAGACGGCGTGTGCGCGAAATCTCTTTGCTTTCGCCGCACGCCAGCCTGTGAAGGTCGACGGTGGATTGGCCGAACAGGTCGAGACATTGTTGGTGCGCCGTTGTATCGAATACCTTGGTTTGGCGCGCCGCGCCGGTCAGGCGGTCGCGGGGTTTGTGAAAGTTAAGGGCTGGTTGCGCGAAGGGCGCGCGGCCGTCCTATTGGCGGCGTCCGACGGATCGATGGACGGGCGTAATAAAATTCGGCAAAACGTCCGTGATTTGCCGGAGGTTTGCTTACTTCGGGCGACCGAACTGGGTGTTGCGTTCGGCCGTGACGAAACCGTGCATGCCGTGATCGCTCCGGGCGGCTTGGCGGATAAGTTCGTTGAAACAGCGGCGCGTTTGTCCGGCTTCCGTTCCGTACCGGAAAACAGGAAAAGCGATGAGTGAAAGTAAGACGCAAGAAAACAAGCTCAGCCTGAATAAACCGGGACGATTGGAGCTAAAGAAAACCGTCGAGACCGGTCAGGTCCGGCAAAGCTTCAGCCATGGCCGGACCAAGGCCGTTACCGTCGAGGTCAAGCGCAAGCGGACGTTCGAGCGCGGTACCGGCGGCGGCATGCAGGAGATCAAGGCAAAGGCGGGCGGACCGACCGTGGGCGATAGCGTCGGCGGGGCGGCTCAAAGCAAATTGACCGAGGACGAGCGCGCGGCGCGGCTGCGGGCGCTGCATGGTGCGGCCGAAGATGCCGAACGCCGCCAAATGGAAGACGCGGAGCGTCAGCGCCGCGAAGACGAAATCAAAAAGAAGCGGGAAGAGGAAGAAGCCCGCAGGACCGAAGAAGAAGAGCGCCGGAAAACCGAAGAAGAAACGCGCAAGCAAGCCGAAGCGGCCGCGCAAGTGGAAAGCCCGGCCGAAGTCGAAGCCGTCATCGAACGGGCCCGAACCGCGCCGACGCGAAAAACCGAGTCCGCGCCCAGCGCGGAGGAAGAAAAGGGCCGTGGTCGGCGGAGTGCAGGCAAGGCGGACGCCAAGCGCACGCAAACCTTGCGGGCGCGCCAGGAGCCTCGCCGCCGTTCCAGCAAGCTGACGATATCGCAAGCACTGGAGACGGAAGACGGGACTTTGGAGCGGGCGCGGAGCATCGCGTCGCTGAAACGGGCGCGCGAGCGAGAGAAGCTGAGGGCCCGGCAACTCGCCGGCGAACTGGATTCCGCCAACATCGTTCGCGAAGTCATCGTACCCGAGACGATCACTGTCGGTGATCTGGCAAACCGTATGGCCGTGCGCGGCACCGATGTCGTAAAAACATTGATGAAATCCGGCGTTATGGCGACGATCAATCAGGTTATCGACGCGGATACGGCGGAACTCGTCGTCTCCGAATTCGGCCACCGGGTCCGTCGTGTATCGGAGTCTGACGTCGAAATCGGTCTGGAAGGCGGCCCGGACGAAGAAGAATCGTTGGTCTCGCGCGCACCGATCGTCACCGTCATGGGCCATGTCGATCACGGCAAGACGTCGCTGCTCGACGCCCTCCGTAAAACCGACGTGGCGGCGGGAGAGGCGGGCGGCATCACGCAGCACATCGGCGCCTACCAGGTACATTTGTCGAGCGGTGCGGAAATTACGTTCCTCGACACACCGGGCCACGAAGCCTTCACGTCGATGCGAGCCCGCGGCGCAAGCGTCACGGACCTGGTCGTACTGGTGATCGCGGCTGAAGATAGTGTCCAGCCGCAAACCGCCGAAGCGATCAGTCATGCCAAGGCGGCGGAAGTGCCAATTATCGTCGCGATTAACAAGATCGATCGACCGGATGCGGATCCGAACCGAATTCGTAACGAGTTGCTGTCGCATGAGATCGTCGTCGAGAGTCTGGGCGGCGACGTGCAGGACGTGGAAATTTCGGCGACCGAAGGTACAAACCTCGATGCCTTGGAAGAGGCGATCGTCCTGCAAGCCGAACTGATGGAGCTGAACGCGAACCCAGACCGCACCGCGCAGGGCGCCGTTGTCGAAGCCCGCTTGGAACGTGGTCGGGGCGCCGTTGCGACCTTGCTTGTACAGCGCGGCACATTGAAAATCGGCGACATCTTCGTCGCCGGCGCCGAGTGGGGGCGCGTACGGGCGCTGATCAACGATCGCGGCGAAAATATCGAAGAGGCGGGACCCTCGACACCGGTGGAAATCCTCGGGTTGCAGGGCGCGCCGAATGCCGGCGACGACTTCGCCGTGGTCGAGGACGAAGCGAGGGCGCGTGAAATCACAGAGTACCGCAAGCGGAAGGCCCGGGATTCAGAACTTGCGTCGAGCGCACGCGGAACACTGGATCAGCTTTTCGACCAGATCAAGGAAGGCGAAACGGCAACCGCACCGATCCTGATCAAGGGCGATGTGCACGGCTCGATCGAAGCGATCAGCGCCGCGCTGAAGAACCTGGCGACCGACGAAGTCGAATTCGCGATGTTGCATACCGGCGTGGGCGGTATCACAGAATCCGATGTTGGGCTGGCCGGCGCGTCCAGCGCGGTCATCCTTGGCTTCAACGTGCGCGCCAACCCGCAAGCACGCGAGTTGGCCAAGCAGGAAAATGTCGACATCCGCTATTACTCGATCATTTACGACTTGATCGACGACATGAAGAACCTGCTGGGCGGGTTGCTGGCGCCGGAAAGACGGGAAAACATCATCGGCTACGCCGACGTGCGCGAGGTCTTCAGCATCAGCAAGGTGGGCAAGGTCGCCGGCTGTTACGTGACCGAGGGTGTTATTCGCCGCGGCACGAGATGCCGGTTGTTACGCGATCAGGTCGTGGTCTTCGACGGTAACCTCAAGACGCTCCGGCGTTTCAAGGACGATGTCCGCGAAGTGCAGAATGCCTTCGAATGCGGCATAGCGTTCGAAAACTACAACGACATCAAGCAAGGCGATGTCATCGAGTGCTACGAAGTCGAGGAAGTGCAGCGCTCGCTTTAACGGTTTAATTCGCAAGAGAGCGAATTCTGCCGGGCCTCGTGCGGCCGGACTTTTTGACATGGCGAAGAACAGACAACCGACACAAAGACAACTTCGCGTGGGCGAATCGTTGCGCCATGCCCTGTCCGGCGTGCTGGAACGCGGCAACCTGCGGGATCCGGCATTGCGCAACGTCTCGATCACCGTCACGGAAGTCCGCGCCAGTCCCGATTTGAAGAACGCGACGGCTTACGTCATGCCGCTTGGCGGTGAAGCGGCTGACGATATCGTCGAGGCGCTGGGCCGTGCGGCACCGTTTCTGCGCGGCGCCGTTGCGAAGGAAGTCGAATTGCGCCATGCGCCGCGCCTGCAGTTCGAACTCGACCAAAGCTTCGGTCAGGCCGACCACGTTGACGCGCTGCTGCGACGCCCGCAGGTCACGCGCGATCTGGACGAGAGCTCCAATGAGCCGTAGGCGGCGGGGCAGAGCCGTGAATGGCTGGCTCATCGTCGATAAGCCCGGCGGCATGACGTCGGCGGCGGTGGTCAACAAGGTCAAATGGCTCTTCGATGCGCGCAAGGCGGGGCATGGCGGCACGCTCGATCCCATGGCTACCGGATTGCTGCCGATCGCTTTCGGCGAAGCGACGAAAACCGTCAGCCACGTCGTGGACGGCACGAAATCTTATCGCTTCACCCTGCGTTGGGGCAGCGAAACGAATACCGACGACGCGGAAGGCGAGGCGATCAACCAAAGTGACTTTCGACCGGATCCGGTCTTGGTCGAGCAGTCATTGGTGGATTTCGTGGGCCGGATCGAACAGGTCCCGCCGCGATATTCCGCGATAAAGATCGACGGTGTCCGCGCCTATAAACTGGCGCGCGAAGACAAGGCGGTGCCGTTGAGCGCACGTGAAATCGATATTCACGAAATCCACCTCATCGGTCAGCCCGATCCCGACCACACCGAATTCGCCGTTATTAGCGGAAAAGGGGCCTATATGCGGGCTTTGGCGCGCGATATAGCCCGGTCGGTGGGTGGTTTCGGGCATATTTCGGCGTTGCGGCGTACCGCCGTCGGACCTTTTGACGCAAAAGACGCGATTTCGCTGGACGAACTGGAGTCAATTGGTCAAATTGCGGCCCGTGAGCAGAAGCTGCTTCCGGTTGAGACCGCGCTGGACGACATCCCGGCGCTGGCCGTAACCGAAAGCGAGGCGATGCGGCTGAGAAATGGTCAGACGGTATCGCTATTGCGAAAAGTTGATCTTCAACGTATTGCCGATTTCGATAACGGCGATACGGTCCTCGCGAAAACGCGGACCAAGCCCGTGGCGCTCGTGCGCTACGCGGGCGGCGAAGTGAAACCGTTTCGCGTCCTGAACCTCTAATCCAAGGAGTAACCGATGTCGATTACGGCTGAAAGAAAACAGGAACTCATTGGTGAGTTCGCCGCGAAACCCGGAGACACCGGCTCGCCAGAAGTGCAGGTCGCGATTCTGACGGAAAGGATCAAGAACCTGACGGAACATTTGAAAACCCATAAGAAGGATTTCCACTCCCGCCGCGGCCTGTTGATCATGGTCGGACAGCGGCGGCGCCTGCTCGACTACACCAAGAGTAAGAGCCAGGAACGTTACGAATCGCTTATCAAACGATTGGAATTGCGGCGCTAACAGCGCCGGCGGAACGGGACAAGATAATAAATGCGCGCACGCTACGCCATGTCCCGCAAAGAAATGACAACAATATCGGACACCTTGTCGCACGCCGTTCATCATCTAGCGTGGCGCGGCAGCATTTGCAGGCATGGGTCTGCCGGTGCGGTGTTCCGAACGACTGTATGTGAAGGAAAATAGATGTTTGAAATCACCAGAAAAGAGATCACCTGGGGCGGACGGCCGCTCATTTTGGAGACCGGACGGATCGCCCGTCAGGCCGATGGCGCCGTTTTGGTCACCTATGGAGGGACCAAGGTCCTGTGCACCGCGGTTGCCCAAAAGCAGCCCCGTGTAGGGATCGATTTCTTTCCCCTTACCATCAACTATCAGGAAAAAACGTTTGCGACCGGCAAGATTCCCGGCGGGTTCTTCAAACGCGAAGGCCGTCCGAGCGAGAAGGAAACGCTCACCTCTCGCCTGATCGACCGGCCAATCCGGCCGCTGTTCGCAAAAGGGTTCCGGAACGAAACGCAGGTCATCTGCACCGTTCTCGCCCACGATCTGGAGAACGACCCCGATGTCGTCGCGCTGGTCGGGTCTTCCGCCGCGCTGACGATCTCCGGCATTCCCTTTCTCGGGCCACTTGGCGGCTGCCGGGTCGGTTATATCGACGGCGAATATGTCTTGAACCCGCTAACCGATGACATGCCTTCGAGCGGACTCGACCTCTTGGTCGCCGGCACGCAGGAAGGCGTGATGATGGTCGAATCGGAAGCCAGCGAGCTCGACGAAGACACCATGCTCGGCGCCGTCATGTTCGGTCACCGCGAATCACAGGCGGTCATCGACGCGATCATCGACCTGGCCGAAAGCTGCGCCAAGGAACCGTGGGATGTCCCCGGACCGGCAGAAAACGAAGCGTCGATCGCAGCCCGCCTCGGCGAGATCGCCGAAGCGTCGATCCGCGACGCCTATAGCATTACGATCAAACAGGACCGCGTCGAAGCCCTGTCAAGCGCCAAGAAAGCCGCTATGACCACGCTTGCCGAAGAGCTTGGCGACGATTTCAACGATCAGCTCGCCGGCGGCGCGTTGAAGAACCTGGAAAAGGACGTCGTGCGCGGCAGTATCCTCAAGACCGGCGTGCGAATCGACGGACGCGATACCAAGTCGGTTCGTCCCATCGTCGCCGAAGTCGGCATCCTCGACCGGGCACATGGTTCCGCCCTGTTCACCCGCGGCGAGACCCAGGCGCTGGTCGTAACCACGCTGGGTACCGGCCAGGACGAGCAGATCATCGACGCGCTGGACGGGGAGTACCGCGAGCACTTCATGCTGCACTACAATTTCCCGCCCTATTCGGTCGGCGAGGCCTCGTTCCTACGCTCGCCCGGGCGGCGTGAGATTGGCCATGGGAAACTGGCCTGGCGCGCGATCCGGCCCTTGATGCCGGAAAAGGAAGATTTCCCCTACACCATCCGCGTCGTCTCGGAGATCACCGAATCGAACGGATCGTCGTCGATGGCGACCGTTTGCGGCACGTCGATGTCGCTGATGGATTCGGGCGTGCCGATGACGCGGCCTTGTGCCGGCATCGCCATGGGGCTGATCAAGGAAGGCGACGAGTTCGCCGTCCTGTCCGACATCCTCGGCGATGAGGACCATCTCGGCGACATGGACTTCAAGGTCGCCGGCACCGAAAGCGGCATCACCTCGCTGCAGATGGACATCAAGATCACTTCGATCAACGAGGAGATCATGAAGGTCGCCCTGGCGCAGGCCAAGGATGGCCGGATTCACATCCTGAAGGAGATGGAGGGTGGCATCACCATGGTGCGCCAGGAAGTGTCGGAACACGCGCCGCGCATCACCACGATGACGGTGCCGCGCGACAAGATCCGCGAAGTCATCGGCCCGGGAGGCAAGATGATCCGCGAAATCTGCGAGACCACCGGCGCCAAGATCGACATCGAAGACGACGGTACCGTCAAGGTCGCCGCTGTCGACCAGACAGCCAGCGACCAGGCTGTCAACTGGATCAAATCGATCACGGCGGAACCGGAAGTCGGCGTCATTTACGAAGGCAAGGTCGTCAAGATCATGGATTTCGGCGCCTTCGTGAACTTTTTCGGCGCCCGTGACGGTCTGGTCCATATCTCGGAACTCGCCAAGGAGCGGGTCGGTGCCGTCGGTGACGTCGTAAAGGAAGGTGAGACCGTCAAGGTCAAGGTTCTCGCCATCGACGATCGCGGCAAGGTGAAACTGTCGATGCGCGTCGTCGATCAGGAATCCGGCGAAGATCTGGGCGACGTTCCCCGCGAAGGGGCGCGCCGCAGGGCAAGCGCCGAGTAACAGAAAAG
>CAYLTU010000069.1:20009-22080 GCA_964386465.1 uncultured Rhodospirillaceae bacterium | reverse complement strand
CGGCAATGTTCATCGCCCTTTTGGCGGCACTCACGGTGCTGCCAAAGCTGATTTTACTGTGGAAACCATTCGGCTGATGCTCGATTAAACGAACACAAGGTTCGAGGCGGTAAGTGGCATCTAGTGTGATGATTCTGAAATTCGTCGCATTAAGTGCGATGAAATTTAGGATCTGAATCACATTAAAATCAATAGCTTAGTGTGCTGATTCACGCTAAATTCAAATCTTTGAATTTAGCGATCAGGACGCTAGGGTAGTCGACCGAATGCATTCGGTTCGATCGGTTCGCGATTGCCAAGCCTACATGCGGCCGCCTCGCCTTCTTTGATTTATTACGCCAAGATCTCGGCATTTTCGGCGGCGGACAGCTGCGCCGGCCTGGTCGGTACATTCATCAATGGCTCCTCACCCTTGCAACGCCTCAGTGATCGCCCTGTGCCGATAGTTTTTTCGCCCAATCCTGCGGTAGCGAAACCGGCTTGGTCGTCGGCAGCACGTAGACGCCGTGAACCAGCATCAGGCGATTGCGTCCCGGTTCGCCGCAGACCACCGGATGCACGACATCCGGGCTGGGCAGCAGGCGTAGCATTTCCCCTTCGTCCGCACCCCGATATTCCGCTGGGAAGAGGCCCCTCTCGACTTTCTCATCGAGCTCCATCGGTTGGACAAAGGTATATTTGGTATGCCATTCCAATTCACGCCGCGAGACCCGCGCGTTCTCATACAGGTATTCGCGTACATCCTGCTTGGAATACCCGGCGTCCGCCAAGCACCGAGCGATGGGCGGTGTCAGCAGCACGGTGACCATGCTGCGAAACGCGTCCGGGCCGCTTTCGGGCAAAAGATGCAGGATGGTTTTCTTGTAGGTCTCCCGGCAAAGCAGCTCCAGTATGACTTGCGCGCCCGATTTGTCCGGCTGGTTGTGCGGTGACGGCGGATAGCCGAACAACACACTGCCGCCGGCGGTCACGGTGCTGGTGGTCTCGTCATGCCCCTTCTCGACATGAAACGGTGGCCAAGGGCTTGCCGCCTCATTCTCCGCCAGGACATAAGGCGGTTGATAACCGAAGGTGCCAAGATAATTTTCTCCGGGGCGATATCCGGCGATATTTCGGAGGATCAGATTCAATGCCCTGCCCAAGGCCGGGTTGGGCCCACGTGAAATCAACTGCCCCTCGCATTGGATATTGAGGTCCCGCACTATTGGGCCGTTGATGAGCAGGAATGGCACGAGCGTCCCGGTCGTACCGATGTTGTTCAGATTATAATGCTCGTCGCCTATGGCCTCGACCGCGGCGATCAAAATCGGCATATGCTCCGGCCGGCACCCAGCCATCACCCCGTTGGCGGCGATGTTGCGGGGAACTGCCGCCAAATTGGCTTGCGGCAAGATCGCAACGATTTCGTCGGGATCTCGATCGGTGAAGGCGAGGAATTCCGCGACGCACTCCGGTGTCGGGGGGACAATCGGAAGACCGTCGCTCCAGGCCATGGACTGAAAATGCGCGTTGATGCGCTCCGGTTCGCCTTCGAACGCAATGGCGTCCGGATGCCATTGTCCCACGGGTACGGGTTTTTCGGCGCCACTTTCGGATTTGGTCAAACCATCGATGATTTGGTCGATCAGGGAGTCCCGGACCGTTTGGCCGACTTCGGCCGGTTCCTGGATACCGATGGCGACAGGATATTCCGCGACCGCCAGCTGCTCCAGCCCCGCGGCCTTGGCCGCGATCCGCGCCGCGTCGCTGAAGCCGGTGATGGCAATGGCGACACCCGGGATGTCTTGGCGTTCTGCGTTTACTACCGACCGCGACACGGCGGGCGTGCAGGTCCCTCAGCCACCATTCCCGGCAATGACGGCATCACAACCTTTTTCGATGACAAGGGCCGACGTCTGTTCGTCGATGGCCCGTTGATGTGCAGGGGTCCCGCGGATTGTCGAATACGGAAACTCCGAATACGGCACGATCTCGAGATCTTCGAAACGTTCATGCAGGAGCTTCCGGATGATGGGAAAGGTCAGGTCACCCGCGAAATCGCCATTCCAGACCTCGCCAATGGTCTTTCCAT
>CAYLTU010000069.1:11739-19909 GCA_964386465.1 uncultured Rhodospirillaceae bacterium | reverse complement strand
TGATCAAAGATTTGGAAGCCGAAATCGGGTTCAGATTGTTCGAACGGACACGGGGCGGGCTAACCGCGACGGCGGATGCCATGGAGTTTTATCGCGAGGTCGAACGCAGTTTTCATGGTTTGGACCGGCTGGGCCGGGTCGCGAGGGAGCTCAGACAGCGCCGGGTGGGGGACTTGCGGATAGCGGCGACCGTCGCGGTGTCTTTCTATTTGCTTCCGGGCGTGATCCAGCAATTCCGCCAGGACTGGCCGGGCGTAAAACTGTCCATGCACGCCTGCGCCTCGCCGCAGGTCTTGGAGCTGGTCGCGATGCGGCAATACGACATCGGCGTGGCGGTGGTGCCGGCCGATGCGGCCGGTGTGAGTGAAATCGACCTGCCCCTGACGGCGACGGTTTGCATTCTGCCGAGTACCCACCCGCTTGCCGCGCGAAGCATCATTCGCCCGCAGGACTTGGACGGCGAGCCGATGCTAATGATATCCGACTACAGCATTACCCAGCAGCGGGTTTATCGCAGCCTGGAAGATGCCGGGATCAACCTAAACGTCGTTATGGAATCTTCGTTCTCGGTACCGATTTGCGATTTGGTTGGCCGCGGCGCTGGCGTATCCATACTCGAACCCCTCACCGCGCGTGCCTACGAAGGCGCGCGCATGGTTGTACGGCCCTATGAACCGACAATTCCCGTTGAGCTGAAGGTCATTCATCCGACCAGCCGGCCAATCTCGGAACAAGCCGCGGCGTTGATCGAAATCTTAGCAGCGCAGCTTGCCTCTATTAGAGATTCTTGAGGGCGCGTTGATAGATTTCGCGAAGTTGGTCCGGCGGCACATAGCAAAGCCCATTCGCCGCGCTATCGTCACGCCGCTGCGCGCGCATAGCCGGGCGAACTGACGCAAACCCGTTTCGTCGCGGGCCAATATATCGCGGTCAAAGCCGACATGTATTCCGACAGGCGTCGTCGCATCGGGGCTTGGCTGCTTTGCTGCCGAAGACACGCAACAATGTCGGTTGTCACGGTAACGAAAATCGAGCTAATCTTTTTAATCCTTTCGCGATCGATAAAAATTGGGCAGAGGACCGGATCCAAGGTCGTGGCGGAACGAATTTCTCTTAATTGGCCAACAGGGAGGGCAAGGAATGAGCAAGTTCCTAAAACGGGCTGCGCTCGGCGCCGTCGCGGCGACGTTCGCCAGCGGCGCGGCGATCGCGGATACCGCGACAATGGGTATTCGGTCGGAACCATCTTCGATCGATCCGTATTTTCACAATTTGGGACCGAACAACGCGATGTTGGGGCAGGTTTTCGGCCGGCTGATCGAATGGTCACCCGATATGAAAACGCTGATCCCGCGCCTCGCGACCTCGTGGAAAGCCGTCAACGACACCACCTGGGAATTCAATCTCCGCAAGGGCGTCAAGTTTCATGACGGGTCCGATTTCACGGCCGACGATTTCGTATTTTCGTTTGCCCGCGCGGACGGGTATGTCGGCGGTAATTCCAGCTTCCGAACCTACACCAAGGGCAAGGAAGTCAAGAAAATCGACGACTACAAAATTCACCTGGTTACGAAGGCGCCCTATCCGTTGATGCCCAACGATATGACGTCGATCTTGGTCATGTCGTCCGAAGCCAAGGGCACCGGCTCAAAGGACAAGAACTTCGGCATCCGCGCCAAGGACTTCAACAACGGCAAGGCAGCCATCGGCACCGGTCCCTACAAGTTCGTCGAATGGAAGAAGGGCGACCGTCTCGTTCTTGAGAAATACGACGGCTACAAGGGACCCTTGGCGCGGCCGTGGGACAAGATCGTCTTCAAGTTCATCAAATCCGAACCGTCGCGCGTGGCGGCGCTGTTGGCCGGCGACGTCGATATGATCGACAACGTACCGGTGACGGATATCGAAACCTTGAAGAAAAATAAAGACGTGTCGCTGAGCCAGGGCGTGTCGAACCGGGTCATCTATCTGCACATGGACCAGTTTCGCGACAAGTCGCCCTTCGTGACCGACAAGAACGGCAATCCCCTGGACAAGAATCCGCTCCGGGATCCCCGTGTCCGTAAGGCGTTGTCGATGATGATCAACCGCGCCTCGATCGTCGAAAACGTGATGGAAGGCATCGCCATTCAGGCCGGCCAGCTGCTGCCGGAAGGGTTCTTCGGCCGTTCGAGCGTGATGAAGCCGGATCCCTACGACCCGGCGGGTGCGAAGAAACTGCTGGCGGAAGCCGGCTGGGCCAATGGCTTCGGTCTCACGATTCATGGCCCGAACGACCGCTACATCAACGACGCCAAAATTTGCGAAGCGATCGGGCAGATGCTGTCGGCCAACGGTATCCCGACAAAGGTCGTGACCATGCCGAAGAACGTCTTCTTCAAGCGGGCGTCGAAGGGCGGCCCGAACGGCAATCCGGAATTCAGTTTCGTTCTGGTCGGTTGGGGCTCCGGTACGGGCGAACCGTCCTCGCCGTTGAAATCGCTGTTGCTGACGCGGGACAAGTCGAAGGGGCACGGCGCCTCGAACCGCGGCCGGCACTCCCATCCGGACGTCGATAAGATGGTGGTGGAAGCGTTGGCGACGGTCGACGACGCCAAGCGCGGCGCCTTGCTGGCAAAGGCGACCGAACTCGCCATCGGCAAGAACCAGGGCATCATCCCCTTGCACTATCAGGTGAACACTTGGGCGACGCGCAAGGGGCTGAAGTACAATGCGCGAGCCGACGAGCGCACTGTCGGGCTCGATCTGATCAAGGCAAATTGATCGTATAAGGAGATAGCGGGGCGGCGATGGCGCCGCCCCGTTTTGCGCTTCGATAGGGAGCCGATGGACCGGCCATGACGGTATTCATCATACGGCGGTTGACGCAGGCGGTGGCCGTCGTCTTCCTGATGTCGCTATTGGTTTTCACCGGCGTCTTCATGATCGGAGACCCGGTCGAGATGCTCGTCGCCGACGATGCCGACGAAGAAGACCGCGAGATGGTGATGCGCAATCTCGGTTTGGACCAGCCCTATCACATTCAATATTACCGCTTCCTGGCTTCTGCCCTGCGCGGGAACCTGGGCGATTCATTCGTTTTCGAGGAACCGGCGCTGCAACTGATCCTCGAACGCATGCCGGCGACGCTCGAGCTGGCGGTTTTCGCGCTGCTGCTGGCGGTCGTGATCGGCATCCCGCTCGGCATGTGGGCCGGCCTCAAACCGGAGTCGATATCCGCGAAATCGATCATTACAGGCTCGATCCTGGGCTTCAGCCTGCCGACTTTCTGGGTCGGCATCATGATGATCATGCTTTTCGCCGTCGGGCTGGGATGGCTTCCCTCTACCGGACGCGGGCCCACCGAAGAATTTTGGGGCCTGCAGGTGAGTTTCCTGAGCGCCAAAGGCTGGAGTCATCTGATTCTACCGGCGGTGAACCTGTCGCTTTTCAAACTGTCCCTCGTCATTCGCCTGTCGAGGGCAGGCACGCGGGAGGTCATCCATCAGGACTATGTGAAGTTTGCGCGGGCCAAGGGCGTAAGCCGTTCGCGCATCATTTTGGTTCATGTCCTGAAGAATATCCTGATCCCCGTGGTAACGGTGCTGGGCCTCGAATTCGGCGGATTGGTGGCGTTCTCAGTGGTGACCGAGACGGTATTCGCCTGGCCCGGCATGGGGCGGCTGCTGATTGAATCGATCGGCTTCCTCGATCGTCCCGTCATCGTCGCCTACCTCATGATCATCGTACTGCTTTTCGTCTTTATCAATCTCGTGGTCGACGTCCTTTATTCGGTGCTCGATCCGCGGGTGCGGCTCGTGGATGTAAAAGGATGACGGCGTTCAACGGAAATATTCCGGACTCCGGCGAACAAGACAGCGCCGCAATAAACGTCAAGGCGGAGACGCCGTTTCAGCGGTTTCTCTCCGACTACTGCGAAAGCAAGCTGGCGGTTGTCAGTTTTTTCGTGGTCGTCGCCATCGTCTTCGTCGCGCTTTTCGCCCCTTTGCTGGCGCCGACCGATCCCTATGACCTGACGACCGTCACGGTCAAAGACAAGACGCTATCGCTGGGAGGTGTCATGGGAAGCGGCCAGGCCGCCTATCTCGGCACCGACGGGGCGGGCCGCGATATGATGAGCGCGATTATCCATGGCCTGCGCATCAGCCTGACCGTCGGTATCGGCAGTGGCATCGTGGCGCTTTTGATCGGCGTCTGTCTCGGGCTGATCGCGGCGTATGCCGGCGGCAGGGTCGACGCCATGATCATGCGGCTGGTCGACATCCAGTTGAGCTTCCCGGCGATCCTGATTGCGCTTGTCCTGCTAGCGACCTTGGGTAAGGGGATCGACAAGACCATCATCGCGCTTATCGTCGTGCAATGGGCCTATTACGCCCGGACCGTGCGCGGCAGTGCCCTGGTCGAGCGGCGCAAGGAATATATAGAGTCGGCCATCTGTCTTGCGCTGCCGAAAAGCCGGATCGTTTTCTCGCACCTGCTGCCGAATGTGGTCGCGCCGATAATCGTCGTCGGCACGATGCAGACGGCGCACGCGATCACGCTCGAAGCGACATTGTCATTCCTGGGGCTTGGCCTGCCGCAGACCGAACCGTCGCTCGGCAGCTTGATCGCCAACGGTTTTGATTATGTGCACAGCGGCCACTATTGGATATCCACCTATCCCGGCATCGCGCTCCTGGTGACGATCGTCAGCATCAATCTTGTCGGCGACAGGTTGCGCGACGTTCTCAATCCTCGTTTGCAGAAGTAGAGGCGGGCGGAAGGACGGGAATTTGAGCCAGTCGAAATCGGGACCGACGCTTGAGGTCCGAAATCTCAAAACGCATTTTTTCACCAAGGCCGGTATCGTCAAGGCGGTCGATGGGATCAGCTTCGATGTTCGGCCAGGCGAAGTTCTAGGGTTGGTGGGCGAGTCCGGCTCGGGCAAGACCGTGACCGGGTTTTCGGTTTTGGGCCTGGTTGACGAACCCGGCCGCATCGTTGCGGGCGAGATTCTCTACAAGGGTGAAAACATCGCAGACGCGCCCGAGATGCGGCTGCAGCAGTTGCGCGGCAATAACATCGCGATGATTTTCCAGGACCCGATGATGACCCTGAATCCGGTCCTGCGCATCGACACCCAGATGATCGAAGCCGTGCGGGCTCACCGGAAGATCAGCCGCTCAGAAGCTCTGGAGATGTCCCGCGAGGCCTTGGAGCGGGTCGGTATTCCCTCGGCAGCCGAACGGCTGAAGGCGTATCCCCACCAGTTTTCCGGTGGCATGCGGCAACGCGTCGCCATCGCCATCGCGCTCCTGAACAAGCCCGACCTTATCGTTGCGGACGAGCCGACCACCGCGCTCGACGTCACCATCCAGGGACAGATCTTGTTCGAAGTGCAGAAGCTCTGCGCGGAAACCGGCACGGCGCTCATCTGGATCACGCACGATCTGTCGGTGGTCGCGGGTTTGGCGGACGAGATTTGCGTCATGTATGCCGGCCGCATCGTGGAGCATGGCAAGGTCGATCCGGTGCTCGACCAACCGTGCCACCCGTACACTTTCGGACTGATCGCATCGGTACCTAGCCGCAACCGGCGGGGCCGGCCACTCAATCAGATCCCGGGCATGACACCCTCGCTGTTGAACCTGCCGTCAGGCTGCCCCTTCCAAGCGCGGTGCTTCCGCGCGAGCGATGGCTGTGACGTGGAACCCGGCCTGAGCAGTCCGGTCGCGGATAGGCAGGTACGCTGCCACTACCCCTTGGTCGATGCGCCGGAGGCGGCAGTTTGAGCATTACCGAGCAAGGTAGCCCCATTCTCGAACTTCGAAACGTCTCCAAACGGTTCGTCAAGAAACTCGACGTTGCCGGCCGGATCGCACAGAAGCTGGGCTCCAACATCCGCGACGAAGTGGTCCATGCCGTCGACGGTGTCGATCTCGTGATCGAGGATGGCGAGGTCGTCGGTCTGGTCGGCGAATCGGGTTGTGGGAAGTCGACGCTCGGCCGCGTCGTCGCCGGCGTCCACGAAGCCAGTGACGGCAGAGTCATTTTCCGCGGGCGCGATGTCTCGACCTTGACCGGATCGGACCAACGGGACGCCGCGCTTAAGATCCAGATGATATTCCAGGACCCGATGAGTTCGCTCAATCCGCGGCTTCGCGTGCGCGACATCGTCGGCGAAGCCCCGCGCATCCATGGTGTCGTCGATGCGCGCGGTCTCGAATCCTACGTCGAGGAAATTCTCCTCAAGGTGGGTCTCGATCCCGAGTTCATTCGGCGCTATCCGCATCAATTTTCGGGAGGACAGCGGCAGCGGATCGGCATTGCGCGGGCGCTGGCGGTGAAGCCGGATTTCCTCGTTTGCGACGAGTCGGTCGCGGCGCTCGACGTGTCGATCCAGGCGCAGGTTCTCAACCTGTTCATGAACCTGCGGGAGGATTTGAACCTCACCTATTTGTTCATCAGCCACGATCTCGGCGTGGTCGAGCATCTCAGCGATCGCGTCGTCATCATGTATTTGGGCCGCGTCGTCGAAATGGCGCCGACCGATGAATTGTTCGATGCGCCGAACCATCCCTATACCCACGCCCTGTTGGATGAAGTGCCCCGGATGGAAACCCGGAAACGGGAATTCGTGCCGGTCAAAGGCGAAATTCCGTCACCGCTCGACCCGCCGAACGGTTGTCACTTCCACCCACGATGTCCGCATGCGACCGGCCGCTGCAGCGAAGAGCGTCCGGGCCTGCGCGAAATCGCACCGGGACGATTGTCGGCCTGCCACCTCAACGACCAATAAGGCGTGGCGCCAGGCAATACCGCTTATCCCCTTGCACGCAGCGGCATGCCGGTGCCAGTTTTGTGTTGATCGAAGTGAAAGTGATCGAAATGCCCTCAGACACCTATGACTACATCATAGTCGGCGCGGGCTCGGCGGGATGCGTGCTGGCGAACCGCTTGTCGGCGGACTCGCGCGCGCGGGTGCTGCTGCTCGAGGCGGGCGGCCGCGACTGGTACCCGTGGATCCATATTCCGGTCGGCTATTTCAAAACCATGCACAACCCGAAATACGACTGGTGTTTCGAAACCGAGCCGGACCCCGGCCTCGGCGGCCGTTCGCTGCAATGGCCGCGCGGCAAGGTGCTGGGCGGGTCGAGCTCGATCAACGGCTTGCTCTACATTCGCGGCAACCGTGCCGACTACGACCAGTGGCGGCAGCTCGGCAATACCGGTTGGTCCTACGACGACGTGCTGCCCTATTTCAAGCGGGCGGAGGACCAGGAACGCGGGGCGGACGGCTATCACGGCGCGGGCGGGCCGCTGGCTGTCAGCGACGCGGCGCACCACAGCGAGCTCAGCGACCGCTTCATCGCCGGCGCGATGGAGCTGGGCATTCCGCGCAACGACGACGTCAACGGGGCGGAGCAGGAAGGCGTCGGGTATTTTCAGCAGACCGTGCGCAAGGGGCGGCGCTGGAGCACGGCGGTCGGCTACCTCAACCCGGCGCGCGGACGGCGGAATCTCGATATCGTCACGAAAGCGCAGACGACGCGAATTCGCGTCGCGGAGGGACGGGCGGTGGGCATCGATGCCGTCGTAGACGGCGTTCCGAAGAGCTACGTCGCGCGCGGCGAGGTGATCCTGTCGGCGGGGGCGATCGGCTCGCCGCAACTCCTCCTGCTGTCCGGCATCGGACCGGGCGAACAGCTATCCGAATTTGGCGTCCCCGTCGCGTCGGACCTGCCAGGGGTCGGCGCCAACCTGCAGGACCATTTTCAGATCCGGGCGGTATACAAAATCAACAGACCCATCTCGTTGAACGACTACGTAAATTCGCTCACCGGCAAGCTGCGCATCGGCCTCGATTACGCGCTGCGCCGGCGTGGGCCCATGACCCTTGCGGCAAGCCAGGTCTGCATCTTCTGTCGCACGCGTCCCGAACTCGAAACTCCCGATCTGCAGTTCCACATGCAGCCGATGAGCGCCGACAAGCCAGGCGACGGACTGCATAAATACTCCGCCTTCACCTCCTCGACCTGCCAGCTGCGGCCCGAGAGCCGTGGCGAGATCAGGCTGAAATCGGCCGATCCGCTGGCGCCGCCGGCGATCCGCCCGAACTACCTGTCGACGCCGCTGGACCGGGAAGTCGCCGTCGCCGGCATGAAGCTGTCGCGGCGGATCGCCGAAAGCG
>CAYLTU010000069.1:0-11639 GCA_964386465.1 uncultured Rhodospirillaceae bacterium | reverse complement strand
GACCGGGAAGTCGCCGTCGCCGGCATGAAGCTGTCGCGGCGGATCGCCGAAAGCGAGTCGATGGCGGAGCTGATAGAAGAGGAACTCGTGCCGGGCGCGGACTGCAGGACGGACGACGAACTGCTCGACGCCGCGCGGCGCATAGGCACGACGATCTATCACCCGACGAGCACCTGCAAGATGGCGCCGGAAGGCGATCGCGGCGCGGTCGTCGACGAACGGCTGCGGGTCTACGGGATCGCCGGGCTGCGGGTCGCGGACGCCTCGGTCATGCCGAATATCGTTTCCGGAAACACCAACGCGCCGACCATCATGATCGCGGAGAAGGCGGCCGAAATGATCCGCGAGGACGCGCGGTAGAAGCCGCTATTTCGTCGTCATCACCCAGATGCCGTCCCATTTATCGGGCGGTGGATTTTTAAGGAACACGCGGGCCCGCTCGGCCATGATCTTCGAGGGGCCGTCACCGAGCCGGTCCCAGATTTCGGAGGCTTCGGCGAAGGACTTGCCCCGGTACAGTGCGAGCGCCTTCATGTAGCTTTCGCGCCGATCGTTTTCGGAATCACCCAGCGGCTCGAAGATTTGCAGCGGCTCCGCCTTGCCCTTGACCGCGACCATGTCCAGTTCGCGGAGATTGCAACGGTCCTTGACGAGGGTCGCCGTTGTCTCCCCCAGGATGATCCGGCAGTCGTAGACACCCGGCAGACCCTCCAGCCGCGCGGCGATATTCACCGCCTCGCCGACGGCGGTGTAGTTGAAACGCTTCTCCGAGCCCACGTTGCCGACCACGGCATCGCCGGTATTGACGCCGATCTTGACGGCGAACCCGTGCTCGCCCGCCTCAGTCGCCAGCGCATGCTGTTCGGCGATCCTGTCGCCGATCCGGATCGCCGCCTTGACCGCTTGCCCCGCGTGATCCTCGAGGTCGACCGGTGCGCCCCAGATGGCCATCACCGCATCTCCGATGAACTTGTCGACGTAACCGCCGGACCCCTCGACCTCATCGGCGATCAGGGTCAGATACGCGTTCGTCCGGCTGACCAGCTCTTCCGGCCCAACCAGGCCCGACAAAGCCGTGAACCCGGACAAATCGGCGAACATGATCGTGACGTCGCGCGTTTCGCCGCCCAACTGCAGGTCGTCCGCCGTCTCCACCATGCGGTCGACCAGCGCCGGGGCGAGATAATAGCCGAAGGCTTTCTGGATGCGGCGGCGTTTGCCCTCCTCCAACATGAAACGCACAAGATAGGCGAGGATGGCGGCTCCGGCGACGGACAGGACGCCGAGACCGGCGGGCAACCATAGACCGCCGCCGAGCAGCGCGATCTCACCCAGCCATAGCGCCGCGCCGGCAAGGACGACGGCGGCGACGGCCCATAGCGGCGCCAGAACGAAACCGATCGCAGCACCGGCGAGCGCGGCCATGGCCGTCACGGCGGCGGACCAGGACAACGCCACCGGTGCTGTCATCCGGTTGCTCAGTACCGCTTCCACCGCGACCGCGTGCAGGAAGACACCGGGGCTGTTGTCCGCATCCGCAACCGATGCGCCGAGACGCCTCAGGCCGCAATCCGAAACGGGCGCCGCCGCCGCTTGGGGCGCAGTCATGAAGCGGGACGCCGCTGTTTTCCGATCCTCCTCCGGCAGGGTCGACCCGACGAATACGACACGCCCGTTGAAGGCCGCTTTCAGTGTTTCCGGATCCGTCTTGGCGCAAGCGAGTACGTCGACGAGACTGTATGTCGGAACGATGGACTCGGGGTGCGCGGTCGGCGCGAACAGGATGTCTGCCGGGAAATCCTCGGATCCGGCGCGCCGCAGGGCGGCTCCGGTCAATGTCGCTAAGTTGGCGCCGTCTTTTAGTATTCGTGTGCTTTGAACCCAGCGGTGAACTTCATCGCCTGCCGGGTCGATGTCCATGGCGCCCAAAGAAGCGGGATCGTTTCGGAGAGCGGCAAGATAGTTTCGCGCGGGCACGTTTCGTGCCGAACGACCCAAAACGATTTTTTCGCGATTGCGGTAGAGCGCCGCAAGGAACGGCCGATCGTACCCTTTTTGGAACTGGCTGGCGCTGTAAGGCAGCAGAAAGTCGAAGGCGACGACCTTGGCCCCCGCGCCGGTCAGGTTCGTGATCAGCTGCCCCCAGACTGGGCCAAAAAAGGTGCGCGGCAGTTTGGCCAGCGCCGGCGCGTTCAGGCTCGCCGGATCCACTGCGATGACGGCGACGCGCGAGGCCGGTTGGGGATTTTCTTTCAGTTCCGCGCGAACCGCGAGGGCGCCGTCGAACAGCAGCCCGTCCAGCCAGACCGGATTCGCTCCCGCGAGCGACAGCAGCGCCGCGGCAGCCGCGCAGGCCGCGCTGACGATGAAGGCGATACCTTTGGTGAGGCGCACCCCGGTCTCTCGGACAGGTTCCTAATCGACCCGGATAAGGGTCAAAGTGTATTTCTTCGGTTTGTTGCGCGCCTTTATTTTGAAATTACGCGCTTCCCCGCCACCGGAGGGTGTGAGGGTCACATCATAGGATTGGCCTTTGATCAGCGCGGGCGCGGATTCCGGATAGAAGAATACCCGCCCGTGAAGTTTCGCGTCGAAGACCGGTTTGCCGTTTTGCGCAATGCTGATATTGGCGTAGCTGTCCGCTTGCTGGCCGATGAGAACGAACGAAGGCCGTGTTGTCGCCGTCACGGATTTCCTTTTACCTGCACCGCGCAGGACCACCCCGCCGATTTGCGATGCGCCGGTCAAAGCAACGCTTTTCGGGCACTCCGCCCGCTTGGCTGCGATGATTTTGCCGCCCTTGTACATATATCGTTGTTTGGTGAAGTTTAGGCGGCCGCCTTTTACCGTTACCGCTTTGCAGCTCGCATAGTGCAGGAATTCCATCGTCGTGTTTGCGTCGAGTTCAATGGGAGATTTTGTCTCCAGCTCGGAAAACGGCTCAACGGCAGGCGTCGTCGGCCCGGATACGTCAAGCGCCAACGCCGCCGGCGTGCCGGCATGTGCATTGGCGGCCGCTAGAGCCAAAATACCCGCGGTTAAAATAATCAGCTGACCCGAAACAGTATGCTTACGTTTACCGAGTGTCATTTTACTAATCGCACCTTCGAACATTGCGAACTTCCTTAATGAACATGCTCATGATAGCGTAATTTGACAGTAATATATAAGAGACATCCCGACTTATTTCTTTGAATACGATGAACGCACGCCGCACCTATTCTAAAGCACCCCAGGCACGAATTGGGCTGATCTCCGGGTTCCTGTTCGCTTGCCCGAGGCGGAGAACAAAGTGACGGTGGTTGCCGTCGACAAGAAAGGAAGGCGTATCGAGACGGCGTTCATGGTTGCGTGCCCGGCTGGCGCGGTTCGCAACGCGAGCGGTGCTGTGCCGCAGTTCGCGGTGGAGAAACTCGATGTCGCCGACTCCTGTTACTCACGTACCTTGACCCGCTCCGTTTTCGCCAGCACGGTCCTCCACGTACTGTCGAACAATAGTGCTATTTTTTTTGGATGCTGAAATATTGCTCGATTACAAGGACTTCGACCGGCAGCGTTACACCGCCGGACTGCGTGCCGAATTTTAAAAACCCTTTTTTGAGTAGCGGCGTCTCTCATCATTGTCATGCGCCGGCTCGATAAACCGATGATCGGTTGGGGCGCCGGGATGAAATTGCCCGCGTTAAAATATCCGGACTTTCGCCGCCTCTGGTTCGGCGCCGCCTTCAACCAGCAAGGGATGAGCGGCGAGCACGTCGTACTCGGCGCGCTGGTCTATCAGATAACGGAATCGACCCTTTGGATCGGGACGATCATGGCGGTCTATTTTCTGCCCCTGTTCGTCTTCGGTATGCTGTCCGGCGCCGTTGCCGACTGGATGGACCGGCGGGCGCTCCTGCGGCGAACCGAAGTGGCGATCCTCGCCAACCTGGTCGTCTTCGCCGCCCTGTTGTTTTACGGTTTCGATCAGCTTTGGCTGATCATCTGTTTCACCCTGCTGACCGGAAGCCTGCGCGCGCTGCATCAGCCCGTCCGTGTCAGCTATGCCTACGACATCGTTGGCGGCGATCAGGTTGTTTCGGCGCTGGGGTTATTGAATTTAAGCGCGCGGTCGGGCCAGTTCATCGGCGCCCTGCTGGTCGGATTCGTGATGAAAGACCATGGTGCTCCGGCGGCCTTGGTGGTGATCGCAGCGGGGCATCTCATTGCTTTCGCGGCGTTCGCGCGCCTCCGGTCCGCTGGTCGGGCCGCGGTTAAAGGACACGCGCCGATCCGGCAGAATTTGCGCGAATACGCGATGGAATTGCGCAACAACGGCATCTTGCTGATGCTCGTACTGGTTACCGCGGCGGTCGAAGTGTTCGGATTCTCGTTCGCAACCGCGTTGCCGGAACTGGCCACCGCCAGACTCAATCTCAGCGAGGATGGGCTCGGATACCTGCATGCCGCACGCGCCTTCGGCGGGATCGTGGCCGGACTGGCGATGTCGTTCATGGGCCAGATGCAGCGCCGCGGTCTGGTCTACTTGTTCGTCATATTTGCATTCGGCGCGAGCATGTTGCTGCTCTCGGTCGAGGGTGCGTTGGTGTTTACCGCGTTCGCGGTAGGCCTTGTCGCGCTCATGGCGACGGTGTCGGACGTCCTGACGCAAAGCATGATGCAGCTCAGCGTCGCCAATGAATTGCGCGGCCGGGCCATGGGCGTGTGGGTCCTTGCCGTCGGTATGGCGCCGGTCGGCCATCTGCAGATGGGTGCGTTGTCCGTCGCCTTGGGCCTGTCGAACGCGTTGGCGGTCAACGGCGCGATACTCGTTCTGGTCGGCCTCGTCATCGCCGTCGCCGCCCCGCGACTACGGCAATTGTAACGCCGTCGCCGGTCAGGCGCTCAGCTTCGCGAGAGCCTCAGCCAAGGCTGTGCCGACCGCTTCCACGGTACTGCCGGCGAAGGCAAGGATATTGGCGTTAGCCGACAAAGCCATGATTCCTTAACAACGGCGTGTGCGGCGCTTTAGACTAATGCAGATCAGTCGGAAATATTGGGCGCGGCGCCCGAGATAAAGGGGGAGATCATTCATGAAGTACGGGTTCTATTTGCCGACGCGCGGGCCGCTCGGCGAGCCGGATGCGATCGAAGAAATCGTTCGGCAGGGCGAGGCAATGGGTTTCGCCACCATCGTTATCGGCGACCACATCGTCTTCCCCATTACGGTCGACTCGCAATACCCCTACACGGTTGGCGGCGGTTTTCCGGGGCAGGGCGATGCGCTGGAGCAGCTGTCGCTACTGTCCTTCGTCGCCGGAATTTCCAATTCGGCGCGGCTCGTCACTAGCGTCATGATCCTGCCGCACCGTAATCCTCTGGTCACCGCCAAGATGCTGGCGACGATCGATGTTTTGTCCAAAGGACGCGTGACGGTCGGCGTCGGTGTTGGCTGGATGCGCGAGGAATTTGAAGCGCTGGATGCGCCCGATTTCGATAAACGCGGCGCGTCGAGCAACGAATATCTTGAGATTTTCAAGAAATGCTGGACCCAGGATCCGGTCTCGCACGAGGGCGAGTTCTATTCCTTCAAGGAACTTCGTTGCGTGCCGCACCCGGTGCAGAAGCCGCATCCGCCGATCTGGGTCGGCGGACATAGCCGCCCGGCATTGCGCCGTACCGCCAAATATGGTGACGGCTGGCAGCCGGTCGGCGCGACATCCGCATCGCCACTGCGGCCGCCGGAATTCCGGGGTCTGCTTGACGAGTTAAAGCGTATGACGGAAGCCGAAGGCCGCAGTTACGACGAGCTGACGATATCCTTCAAGGCGCCATCCTACGATCCGGGACGCGTCCCGGAGGGCCATGACCGCCTGCTGTTTACCGGTGAGCCCGAACAGGTTGCGGACGATATCCGGGACTACAAGGATATGGGCGTGGCCGAAGTGATCTTCGACTACCGCAGCCCGCCGGTTTCGAAGACAATCGAGAACATGGAACAGTTCATGAAAGACGTTGCGCCGCTGGTCTGAGAGCTGGATTCCGCGGCACCGCAGCGCTATTCGATCCCCTATCGCGGCGTTGCGTCCATTAGTTGTTCGGCGCCGTAGCGGTCTTCCAGCGCCCGCCAGCGCTTGTTGTCGAACAGGTCCCACAGACCGGTATGGTCGAGCATGCTGTCCGCCATGCCCGCCGTCGTGCCGGTGCGTTTTAGCTCGTCCATCAACAACGCGCCGGCCTTGCCAAGCAGCCGTGTCAGCGAATTGGGGAAGATCGCCACGCCGAACCCAAGGGCCTGCAGCCGGGACGCCGGCAGGACCGGCGTCCGACCACCCTCCACCATATTGGCCAAGGTCGGATTGTCGAGCTGCCGGTTGAGGCTCTCGAGTTCCGCCTCGCTCTCCGGCGATTCCACGAACAGAACATCGGCGCCGGCATGGGCGTAGTGCCGTGAGCGATCGATCGCGGCATCCAGCCCTTCGGAGCTGCGGGCGTCCGTGCGGGCGACGATCACGATCCCGTCGCATCGTGCGTCGACGGCCGCCTTTATGCGTCCGATCATCTCGGCGACGGGGACGATTTCGCGGCCGGGCTCGTGACCGCATTTCTTCGGCCAAGCCTGATCTTCGATCTGGATGGCGCTCACGCCGGCGCGCTCGAAATCGCGAACGGTGCGCATGATGTTCAAGGGGCCGCCATAGCCGGTATCCGCATCGGCGATGACCGGGACCGTCACCACGTCGGCGATCCGCTGCACACGGTCCAGGATCTCGCCGTAGGACATCAGCCCGACATCCGGTGCGCCGAGCGCGCTCATGGAAACACCCGAGCCGGTGACGTAGACGGCATGGAAACCAGCGGTCTCGACCAATCGCGCAGTGATGCAATCGAATGCGCCCGGCGCAACCAGAATTTCCGGCGCGGCGATCAGGTGGCGCAATTCATCGGTGCGGCCCCGGACGTTGGTCATGCCGACCGGAAACGCCTCGGCTGGAATGGTGCCGGCGGCGGCCGGTATGGTTCGGTCAGTCATGGGCAATTCCGTTGTTCGAGCGATCTTTCGGAGGAAACGTCATTAAGGCGTCGTATCGACCCCGTTCGAAAAGGGATGGTACACTTCGGCGGGGCGCGACGGAACGCTCCGAATACCGGTATCGTATCGGCAGCATTTTGATGAAGGAAAAGCAACGGCCAGGACGAGAGAGGAGATGTCTGAATTCGAGATCGTGCCCAGCGGCCGGTTGCTTGGGGCGGACATTATCGGCTTCAACGCGGCGGACAAGCCGGACGATGATGTGATGGCGCGCATTGGGGCCAGCTTGGGCAAGCACGGTGTATTGTGCTTTCGCGATCAGACGTTGGATGAAGACCAGCTGATTACATTCACACGCTGCTTCGGCGAAATAGAGTCCTATGTCCTGTCCGGTTACTCGTTGGACAAACACCCGGAAATTCTGATCGTTTCCAATATTCTCGAAGACGGCGTGCCGATCGGTCTTACGGATGCCGGAACGACGTGGCATAGCGATATGTCATACATCCTGGCGCCGCCGGCGGTGACGATCCTTTACGCGAAAGAAGTCCCGGTTGCCGACGATGGCCAAATTTTGGGCGATACCCTGTTTTCGAGTACCGCCGCCGCATACGAGGCCTTGCCGCAGGACTTGAAGGATCGGCTGAAAGGCCGGCGAACGTTTCATTCCTATGAGGCGAAACACGCACGCCGAGCGCAGGAAGGCAAAAGCAACCGCAAACCGATCACCTAGGCGCAGCGGGATTCACTGCCGCCTGTGTCGCATCCCGTTATCCGTACGCATCCGCAATCGGACCGACAATGTATTTTCGTCGTTGCCGGCGAATGTGAAGGGATCGACGGCATCACCGACGAGGAAGCCGCAGAAATTCTGGAAATGCTAGCAATACATTGCGTCAAACCCGAGTTTCACTATCGCCATAAGTGGCAGCTCGGTGACGTGCTGGTCTGGGATAACTGTCTGGTTCAGCATCTCGCCATTCACGACTATTCCCTCCCGCAACAGCGTCGTATGCTTCGGACGACCGTAAAGGGCACGGTTCCACGTTGATTATTACCCGCCCGCCGGGTTTTGGCTTACTTACTGAACGTTAATCAGTTTCGGGCAAATCTTTCAGATGGCTGGCAAACACGCAAAATTGGCTGAAGAAACAGGCGATCCGCTATTGAGGGAACTGGAGGCACTACGCGCGCGCGTGGTGTCGCTTGAGGCCGAACTCGCCGCAGGAAAAGAGCGCGAATCCGAACTCAAGGCCCAGATCTCGCGATGGGAATTTTTCGCGCGGTTGAATCCGGTCTGGTTCTGGGAAACCGACGAAAATCTGCGATACACATTCTTTTCCGCGAATGTTCTCGATCTGGCGGGCGTGCCGCCTGAATGGCACTACGGCAAGACGCGCGAAGATATCGGCGCGCCGGATAGTGTCAGTACCGAAGCTTGGTATCGGCATCTTGAGACGCTGCGGGCACACGAGGAATACAAAGATTTCATATTCGAGCGTAAGGGCCCCGACGGTATCCAGTGGATGTGTTCCAGCGGTGCCCCGTTCTTCGATAAAGATGGCGCGTTTAAAGGCTATCGCGGTATTGGATCGGACGTTACCGAGCAGATGGCGACGAAATCGCGCATCGATATCCTTCTGGCGTCGATCGAACAGCTCGACGAAACGTTCGTAATATGGGACCAGGACGACAAGCTACTCGTCTGCAACAAGCGTTTTCGGGAATTGAATGCGGCGGTTATTGAGACAACGGAACCCGGGACGCTATTCGAAGACCATATCCGCACGGCGCTGGATAGGGGCCTGTATCCGGAAGCGCACGGCCGCGAAGAGGCATGGTTCCAAGAGAGAGTGCTTCGCTACCGCAACCCCGGCCCGCCCTTCGAGTTGGAGCGTCAGGATGGCCAATGGATTCTGGTCCATGAACAGAAGCTCGCCGGAGGCGCAACGGCGACGATATCGACCGATATTACCGATCTCAAGAATGCGTCGCGGGCGGAAAGGGAGAAAGCCGCGATCCTGGGAATTACCTTCGATACGATTACGGACGGTATTCAGGTCCTGAACAGGGACCTCGATCTCACTTTATGGAACGAACAACTTTTCTCTATCCTCGGGCTCGATAAGGATGCGGTGTTGAAAGCCGGCAATCCAAGGCAGGCCTTCTATCGGATGCTGGCGGAGCGTGGTGAATATGGCGAAGGTGACCCCGTCGAACTCGCGACCGACCGGCAGCAACACCTGACCGGCATGACGCCGACGCAATTCGTGCGACAACTTTCGACGGGAACCTGGATCGAAGGGCGTGGAATTCCCATCGAGGATGGCGAGGGCTATGTAACGGTGTACCGCGATATAACCGAGCGTCGCCGGTTGGACCAGATGCAGCGTGAGTTCGTTTCAACGGTGAGCCATGAACTGCGGACCCCGCTCACCTCCATTTACGGATCGTTGAGCCTGATCAAGAACAGTCTGGCGAATGATGAGCCGGCAGATGTCGAGCAACTCGTCGACATCGCACACCAGAACAGCGAACGATTGGTGGGCCTGGTAAACGATATTCTCGACATGGACAAAGTCAGCGCCGGCAAGATGGAATACCGCATGACGCCGGTGGCCATCGCCACGGTCGTCGACAATGCGATCGCTTTGAACGAAGGGCTGTGCGAGCAGTTCGGTGTCTCGTTCGCCGTTGAAAATGATGCGTCGGACGCGTTCGTTAATGGGGATGCCGACCGGCTCGTGCAAGTTTTGACCAATCTCCTTGCCAACGCGGTGAAATATTCGCCTCCAGAGGGTATCGTCGAAATTTCCGCCGCCCGGTGCGGCAATAAGGTGCGTGTAAAGGTACGCGATCATGGGCCGGGCATACCCGAAGAGTTTCGGGACTCGATATTCGGACGCTTCTCGCGCGTCGATTCGACGGATTCGAGAGCCGTGCCCGGTACGGGTCTTGGCCTCCACATCAGCAAAACGATTGTGGACCAGCACGAGGGCACGATTGCATTCGATCCCGCCCCGGGCGGTGGGACCATATTCTATATCGAGCTTCCGACTCTCGTAGACCGATCGTAGAGCGTTGAATTTGCCCGCTAAGCCGCTCGCTTAGTAGACGAGTTCGTCTTCCTCGCCGGCCTCGGCGAGCATGATCTCGCCCTGTTCGGCGAGCTGCTTGGCGACATTGACGATCTCGAGCTGCGCGTCGTCCACGTCCGACAGCCGCACCGGGCCCATCGCCGCCATGTCCTCGCGCAGGATCTTCGCCGCGCGCTCCGACATGTTGGTGAAGAAAATGTCCTTCAGCGCATCCGACGCGCCCTTCAGCGCCGTGCCCAGCTTGTCCTTGTCCACTCCGCGCAGCAAGGTCTGCACACCGCCCGGATCGAGCTGCGACAGATCCTCGAAGGTGAACATCAGCGACTTGATCTTGTCCGCCGAATCCCGGTTGCGCTCCTCCAGCAACGTCATGAACCGGTTCTCCGTCCCCCGGTCGAGCGAGTTGAAGATCTCCGCCATCATCTCGTGGCTGTCCGTCTGGTTCGTCGCCGAAAGGTTGGCCATGAACTCGTTGCGCAAGGTCAGCTCGATCTCGTCCAGTACCTCGCGCTGCACCGCCTCCATGCGCAGCATCCGCATCACCACTTCCATGGCGAAGCTCTCCGGCAGCGCCCCCAGCACGCGCGAGGCATGGTCGGCGCGGATCTTCGACAGCACGACGGCCACCGTCTGCGGGTACTCGTTCTTTAAATAGTTGGCGAAGACCGACTCGTTCACGTTGCCCAGCTTGTCCCACATGGTGCGCCCGGCGGGACCGCTGATCTCCTCCATGATCGCCTTGACCTGGTCGGCCGGCAGGATCGCGGTGAGCAGCTTCTCGGTGCTGTCGGCGGAACCGTGCAGCGAACCGGTGGAGGACAGATTGTCGGCGAACTCGACGAAGACCTTTTCGACGGTGTTGGCCTCGATCGTGCCCAGGGTCACCATCGCCTGGCTCAGGTCGCGGATCTCTTCGGTGTCGAAACGTTCGAGCAAAGGTCCCGCACGGTCCTCGCCCAGCGCCAGCATCATCACCGCCGCTTTCTCCGGGCCGCTTAGGCTCCTGTTTGTGTTCCGTGACACAGTGTGATTTTGTCTATTTCAAGAATTCAACCGCGAATTACATATATTTCTATAGATAAACAGTAATAAATTCATCAATAAAATTTAAACTGGAATGTTCCGCATAAATATTATGAAGTGAAACAAAATAAAGGCCCCACCCGAGAAGGGCGAGGCCTAGTTACGGCGTATTTCGAGGGAGGGAGGAAATACGCCAGCAGGGAGGTAGTAAGCGCAATATGAGGGGATAACGGCTTTCCCACGTCACCCGTTTGGAGTACTAATCCTATAAAATCGAGGCCGAAGAGGAAAAACCTCGAAACTCGTGGAATTCCCTACCGAAAGGTACAGACCCATGAGTGGAACCGTCGGCGAACCGGTTCTACGCAATGAAGACGAACGTCTGCTTACGGGGCAGGGCCGGTTTAGCGATGATTTTATGCTTTCCCATCAAGCCCATGCCGCCATGGTCCGATCGCCGTGGCCACATGCACGCCTACGATCCGTCGATGTAGCGTCGGCCTCGC
>CAYLTU010000068.1:0-22163 GCA_964386465.1 uncultured Rhodospirillaceae bacterium | reverse complement strand
CGGGCAGGATACGCGCTCATCCGGTCCCTTCAAAGTCGCCGTTGCGCGCGACAACCCGACCATCGTGGACGACGAGCGATCGGGGCGGATGACGGACGACGGCCTCCGCCACGGTCTCGACCGGCAGCGTGAAGAAGGCGGCGCGGTTACCGACGGCGAGCCCGTAATCGGCAACATCCAGCAGATCGGCGCCGCCTCGGGACGCGAAATGGAACGCCAGTTCCAGGTCCGGATCGGTGCGGAAATTCGAGCGCCAGCCGATCAGCATGGTGCGTTCCAGCATGTCGCCATCGCCATAGGGGCACCAGCTGTCGCGAATCCCGTCATTGCCCGCGGCGATCCGGACACCGGCTTCATGCATGCGCCGGACCGGCGGGATCGCGGTTCCGCCGGGGGCGTGCGTGATGTTGGCGACCCCGGCGGCGGACATCGCCGCGATGAGCCGGCCGGCCGTGGCGCTGTCGACATCGCCGAGACAGAATCCGTGGCTGATCGCGACCAGCCCCTGCATGCCAAGCGCGACGGTCCGGGCGACGATCGCCGCAACCTGCGCCGCACCCTGTTCCCCGCCGTCATGCAGATGGATATCGATCCCGACGCCCTTGCGCTCGGCCAGGGCGAAGATCAGATCGAGCTGACCGTCCACATCGCCGTCGATGCCTGCCGGATCGATCCCGCCCAGTAAGTCGGCGCCGTTGTCGAGCGCGGCCTCCATCGCCTCGATCGTCCCCGGACAGGCGAGAACGCCGCTTTGCGGAAAGGCGACGATCTGCACCGACAGCGAGTCCCGGTACCGTTCTCGCGCTTCTACGACGCCTTCGAGATTCGCGAGCCCTATCTCCGGGTCTACATCGACATGGGTGCGGCAATGCCCGGTACCATGCACAACCAACCGCTCGATCAAGTTTCCCGCCCGGTCCACGACCGGCAAGGACAGGCCGTCGCGCAACCGTTTCTCCGTCTCGATCCTGCTCTTGCGGTCGGGACCGGCGGCGTGCGGCTGCCAGGGCAGGCCCATGAGCGACTTGTCCAGATGCAGATGGCTGTCCACCAATACGGGCAAAACCAGATCGCCGCCGCCATCGATCGGATTTTCATCGCCCTCGACGGCTTCTCCCATCGCCGCGATGCGTCCGTCCCGAACCAATATCTCGACCGGCGCGCCATCGGCGCCGCGCAGGTGTTTCAAATAAAGATCGCTCAAGACGCAGATCCTTCGCCGGCGCGCGCGGCGCGGGCGTTTTCGACGACCGATTGCGGCACGGTGACCGCAATCGACAGGGCCAGGAAGGACAGGCTCTTGCCATGGCCGTCGAGGTTCAGGCTGCCATTGACGCCGCCCTGCAACACATCGTCGAGCACGAAATTGAACGCGCCCAGAACCGGCAGATCGTAACGCACCACCTTGCCGGCGCCACGATGCGCGAAGGCATCGCGCATGCGGTCCGCCGTGACCTGTTCGGCGATGACCGCGTAGCCGTCTTCGGCGTAGGGAATGACACTGACATTCGAACGGTCGCCCTTGTCGCCCGCGCGGCCGTGCGCGATCTCGCGTAGCGGAACTTCGACCATCGGATCAGTCATCGTCCGGCCCCACCAGCCGGATCCGCGGCTGGATCGCTTCTCGCGGTATCAGGCAAGACGCGGTCTTGATCCGCGGCATGACATTCAAGCGGACGCCCGCGCCGCCAGCCGGGCCGGCGCAATATAACGTTTCGACCTCGCGTGCGGCCCGCGCCGCGGTCGTCTCGTCCTCCGCATTGACCGCGAGACGGACCCGCACATCCTGCCAGTCGGTATCGGTGTGAGATTGCGACAGCCCGCCGCCATCGCCGTCGAGCACGCTGACCAGCCCCAGCACATCGGTGCGCACCGCAAGGCCGGGGAATTCGCGTTCGACCCGCTGCTTGGCCGTCCGCGCCGCCAGACGGGCGCGCGCCGCCGCACCCGGCCCGGCATAGGAAATCTCGCCTTCGCCGAGCCAGCCGCCTTCGAAGCTGATCGTGACCTTGAGCGTTTCCGGGGCCGGCCGGCCCTTCGCACCGGTCACCGCCACCCGATCGGGTCCCGCGCCGGACACCGATACCTGCATCAGATCGAGGGTCACGTCCGGCGTCAGATAGTTCGCAGGGTCATGAATTTCGTAGAGGATCTGTTCCTTCACGGTGCGTGGATCGACCCGGCCGCCGGTCCCGGACGGCTTGGTCAGCACGATATCCCCATCGCCGGTCACCTCCGCGATCGGGTAGCCGATATCGGCCATGTCCGGCACATCCTTGTAGCCGGGGTCGGCGAAGTAGCCGCCCGTCGCCTGCGCACCGCATTCCAGCAGATGCCCGGTCAGCACGCCGGCCGCGACCCGGTCCCAATCACCGTCGTCCCAACCGAATTGATGCAGCAGCGGCGCCAGCGCCAGGGCAGAGTCCGTCACCCGGCCGGTCACGACCACGTCGGCGCCGAGCGCCAAAGCATCGGCGATCGGGCGCGCGCCGAGATAGGCGTTCGCTGCGACGATGTCGTGCCGCCCGACATCGAACAGCGGTTCCTCCTCCCAAGCCTGCACCTGCATCGAGCGCAGCCCTTCGCGCACGTCGTCGCCCTCGACGACCGCGACCTTGATATCCGCGATACCCAGCTCCTTGGCCAGCCGATGGATGGCCCGCGCTGCGCCGGCCGGGTTGGCCGCACCGAAATTGCCCAGGATCGGGATCCCGTGCGCGACGCAGTCGGCCAGCACCGGCGCCAGGAACCGTTCGAGATCGGGCGTATAACCCTTGTCCGCGTCGCGCAGCTTGTTGCGTTGCGCGTAGGCCAAGGTGCGCTCGGCCAGGGTCTCGTAGAACAGCGCCGCCGGCGCGCCGGATTCGATCAGCGCCTTGACCACAGGTGCGCCGGCGTCGACCCGATCGGTCGCAAATCCGGCCGCGTTGCCGACATGAAAGGGGCCTTCCGACATGGGATTTCCTCGCTTCGTTAGAGGGCGTCGACACTCCAATTGCCGATCGCGTCGCCGGGACCGAAGGCCATCGGCTGCGCGTTCGGCGCCCGCTCCGGCACGTCCGCGCCGACCAGGTGCTCGCGCAGGAGGCGGTAGACGCCGGCATGAGCGACCAGAAGAACCATCGGCGGCGCTGCGATCACGTCCAGGCTTTGCTTGATGCGGCTGCGAAAGGACTCGATCGGCTCGCCGCCTTCCGGCGTCGCGCCGCGCACGAACTCGGAAATCGGCCGGCCTTCCCAGACGCCGAGGTTGCGTTCGCGCAGATCGTCATGCACCTCGACAGCGATGTCCCCGATCGCCTCCGAAACGATTTGCGCTGTATCGAAGGCGCGGTTCAACGGGCTGGTGTAGATCGCGGCGACATTTCTACCCCGCAACCGTTCGCCCGCCGCGCGCGCCTGTTCCCGCCCTTGTTCGGTCAACGCATAGTCCGTTGCGCCGCCGATCAATCCAGCCAGATTGGATTCGGATTCACCGTGGCGCAAAAACAGGAAGCCTGTTTCGATCAGGGGACGGGTACCGCGCATGACGGCGCAATCTTATACATCCGCGCACGCGACACCAAAACAGGAGAGGCCAAGGTCGCGTACCGAAGAATGTTTGTTTGCCCTGGAAACAGCCGCTACCGGGACTATTGGAATTATATTGGCCTTCGCAAAACGTCAGTTTCCGATAAGCGTCTGAAATTCAAGAGACATTTTTCAGGTCCAGTTCCAGGATACCCTCGGCACCTGCGGCGCGCAGCTTGGGGATGAGATTGCGAACTTCGCGGCGCTCGACCACCGTTTCGATGGCAACCCAGTCCGAATCGGTCAGGCTGTTGACCGTCGGAGCATGCAGGCTGGGCAACAGCGCGGTAACCTGGTCGAGGAATTCGGTCGGTGCATTCATCTTCAAAAGCACCCGGTGACGGGCTGCCAAAGCGCTTTGCAGCATCAGGGCAATCTGGTCGATCTTGGCCTTTTTCCAGGGATCGGCAAGGGCGTCCTTGTTGGCGATCAGGACCGTGTGCGTGTGCAACAGGTCGCACACGATGCGCAGTCCGTGGGCTTTGATGGTAGTACCGGTCTCGGTGATTTCGACTGCGGCATCGGCAAGGCCTTCGACAACCTTGGCTTCGGTGGCGCCCCAGGAGAACTCGACCGTGGCGTCGATGCCGCGCGCTTCCAGGTACTGTCTCGTGTAGTTCACCAATTCGGTGGAGATGACCTTGCCTTCCAAATCCTCGACCTTCTCGATCGGGCTGTCCTGGGTCACCACCAGCACCCAGCGGGCGGATTGATCGGATGCCTTGGAATAGACCAGGTCGCAGACCACCTCGACATCGGCATGGGTATCCTTGACCCAGTCGATGCCGCAGAGCCCCGCGTCCATGGTGCCGCCGGCCACGTAGGGTCCCATCTCCTGCGAGCGCACCAGCGCGCAGGTGATCTCATCGTCGTCGATGGACGGGAAATAGTTGCGCGAGCGGGACCTAATGGCCCATCCCGCCTGGTCGAACAGGTCGACCGTGGCGGATTCCAGACTACCTTTGGGGATTCCGAGCTTAAGCAAGTTCATCGTGTTTCTCAGCGTTCATTTGGGTGAATAACCAGAGCGGTCATGAAAAGGTAAACCGGGTTCCATCGTTGCCGCCAGCCAGTATTTCTTATCCGCTATCCGGAAGGAAGATGTCCACCGGGTTATACCAAAGGTCATGGATAGTGACTCCTAGAGATCGCGTAGGCGGTCCGTCGGGTAGGAGGAAGGCCGCGGGCGATGCGGCACATCGTCAAGGCGTTCCGACGCCCTCCGACGGCCCGCCTACGCGACCCGAAGGGCGGCTTTGCAAGGCTTTCGGGGTCACTATCCATGACCTTTGGTATTACCACCGCTATCCCGCAAAATTCGGCATTTGGCGATTTCTCGCCGCAATGTGGATTGATGACCGATTCCGGGATCGCCGTTGCGCACTACCGGCCGACCCGCTCTACCCCATCGCCTCGCGCATCGCCTCGCCCACCATCGACGGCGTGTCCAGAACGACCACGCCCGCCGCTTCCAAGGCCTTGCGCTTCGAGGCGTAGGTGCCGCGGTCGCCCATCACGATGGCGCCGGCATGGCCCATGCGCTTGCCCGGCGGCGAGGCCGCGCCGGCGATGAAGGCGACGATCGGCTTTTCCATCTTGGCGGCGTAGGCGGCCGCTTCCTCTTCCATCTCGCCGCCGATCTCGCCGATCAGCACGATGCCCTTGGTGCGCTCGTCCGCGTCGAGCGCCTTCAGCGCGTCCAGGGTGGTCGAACCGATGATCGGGTCGCCGCCGATGCCGATGAAGGTCGAGGTGCCGTAGCCGGCCTCCACCATCTTCATGCAGACCAGCGTGCCGAGGCTGCCGCTGCGCGAGATGATGCCGATATCGCCGGGCTTGAAGACCCGTTCCTCGAAGACCGGCATGAAGCCGACGAAGCACTCGCCGGCGGTGACCACGCCCGTGGTGTTGGGGCCGATCACCCAGGTTCCGGCCTCGCGCGCGGCGGCGAGGAAGTACATCACGTCCTGCACCGGAATATGCTCGGTCAGGCAGACGATGCCCTTGGCGCCCGCCTCGATCGCATCGAGCGCGGCCGCCTTGGCCAGCATCGGCGGGATGAACATCGCCGTCACGTCGAAGCCGCCATCCTGCGCCGCCTCGACCGCCGAAGCGTAGACCGGCACGTCACACACAATCGTGCCCGCCTTGCGCGGGTTGACGCCGCCCATGACCGAGGTGCCGTATTCCTGCATACGCTCGGTCCAGAACGACCCCTGCTTACCGGTGATGCCCTGCACCAGGACGCGCTCGTGTTTCCTGACGATCATGACGCCTCCTTGGCGGCCGCCACCGCGGCTTTGACTGCATCGTCCATCAGATCGTAGGGCTCCATGTCCAAACGGTCGCGGACCAGCGCGATCGCCTCGTCCTCGTTGGTGCCGTGAATGGTGAAGAAGACCGGCAGGGTCGGGTTGAGTTCGGCCCACGCATTGACGATGCCTTCCGTCATCACGTCGGTGCGCGCGAAGGCGCCGCAGAAATTGACCAGCAGGCATTTGACGTTCGGGTTCGACAGCACCAGTTCGAGCGCCGGCTTGCCCAAGGTGTAGGCTTCGCCGCCGATCTCCAGGAAGTTGGCCGGTTCGCCGCCATAGTGCCGGACCACGTCCATCGTCGTCATGGTCAGCCCGGCGCCATTGGCCAGCACGCCGACGTCGCCGTCGAGCTCGATATAGCGCAGGCCGAGATCCTGACCGCGGGTTTCCAGCTCGGTCAGTTTCTCCGGCGACCCTGTCGCGGCCAGTTCCTGACGCCGGTTGGCGCCGGAATCCTCGAGCGAGAATTTGCAGTCGAGCGCCATGATGTCGCCCGCGCTCGTGGCGATCAGCGGGTTGATCTCCACCAGATCCGCGTCGTTGCCGACATAGACGCCGTAGAGTTTCTCCAGCACGTCGGCGACCGCCGCCGACCGCTCGCCCAGTCCGATACCGGACAAGGCGGCTTCCGTGGCCACCCGGTCGACGCCGCTTCGGATATCGATCGGCATGCGGACGACCTTGTCCGGGGCAGCGTCGGCGACCTCCTCGATATCCATGCCGCCCTCGGTCGAGAACAGCATCAGCGGACCCTTCGACGCCGCATCGGTCAGTACGCAGGCGTAGTATTCCGCCGCGATATCGGCCTGCGCCTCGACCAGCACCCGTTCGACGATGTTGCCGGCGATGTCCATACCGATGATCCGTTGCGCGGCGTCCTCGGCCTCGGCCGGGCTGCCGGCGAGCTTGATGCCGCCCGCCTTGCCGCGCTTGCCGGTCGGCACCTGCGCTTTGACCACGCACGGTCCGATCTTTTCCGCCGCCGCCGCGGCATCCCCGGGAGTCTTCGCCAGCGCGCTTTCCGGCACGGCGATCCCGGCCGCGGCAAGCAGGGGCTTCGCCGCGTGTTCTTCGAAATTCATGTCGCTACTTTCCGTATTTCGACCAGTGCGCGCCGAACAGCGCCTCTTCGCTCGGCTTGTCCTCGGGAATCTCGGTCACAAGGTGGGTGATGTTGACGAAATGCCGCCAGTTGAGGTTCTCCGATATCGAGTTGCCGGCCCAGGTGCCGCAGCCCATCGACAGGGTAAATTCCAGCCCGTTGGTGAACGACCCGCCATTGCCGAAGGTGTGCGCCTGGTTGACCAGCACGCGGACGACTTCGAGATCTTCCGCCAGCTCGCGGGTGTGGTCCGCGTTGGCCGTGTGGATGCCGACCGAATGGCCCGCGCCCTGATAGTGCATCACGTCCTGGACCTGTTGCTTGGCCGCCGCGAAATCCACCGCGCGATAAATGGTCAGCGCCAGCGAAAGTTTCTCGCCCGAGAAGGGCCGGTCCGGTCCCGCGCCGGTATCCTCGACCATGAAGAACTTGGCCGACCTGGCCGTTTCCGGCAGACCGCAGGCTTCGGCGAAAATGGCCGGGTCCTTGGCGATGATGTGCCGGTTCAGCTTGCCGTTCTTCCACAGCGCGTCCTTCACCTGCGCCACTTCCGCCGGCGAGCAGAGATAGCCGCCGGCCGCTTCGAGCGCACGGAGCGCATCGTCATAGACCGCATCCACGATGGTGACTGAATTCTCCGACGAACACGACGTCGCGTTGTCGAATATCTTCGAGGCGCAGATCTTCTCCGCCGCATCCATCAGGTCCGCGCTATCGTCGACGATCACCGCCACGTTGCCCGCGCCGACGCCGATCGCCGGCGTGCCGCTGGAATAGGCCGAGCGGACATTGTTCTGACTGCCGGTGACGACGACCAGATCGACCGCCTTCATCAGCGCCTGTGTGAGCTCCTTGGTGACGGGGCTCGGCAGGATCTGCACCAGATCTTCCGGCGCGCCGACCCGGACCAACTCCGCCCGCATCAGCTCGACCGTCGCGTTTGTGGTGTTCCAGCCCGACGGCGACGGCGCGATGATCACCGCGTTGCCGCCCTTGACCGCCATCATCGCCTTGTTGACCGGCGTCGCGGCGGGGTTGGTCGACGGCGTCACCGCGCCGACCACGCCGACCGGCTTGGCGTACTTCACCAGCCCCTTTTCGGGAATTTCCTCGATCACGCCCTTTGTCTTGACCCGCATCAAATCGCGCAGCGCGCCGAAGGTCTTGCGGGTGTTCTTGATCACCTTGTCCGGCACGTTGCCGAGCCCGGTATTCTCGACCGCCAGCACCGCCAGGCGCTCGGCGTTCTCCGGCTTGTAGATCGACCAGGCCAGCGCCGTCACCGCTTCGTCCATCTGCGCCTGGTCGGCATCGGCAAACGTGGCCATCGCCGCCCGCGCCCGGCCCATCAGCCCGTCCAGCACCACATTCACATCCATGATTTCAGGCGCTTGCGCCGCCGCAACCTGGCTCATCCGGTCTCTCCTGCTTCGTTCGGTAAAAAGGGGCCTTCGCGCCCCGAATTCGCAATTTATGAAATGAATTGTTTCATTTTGTGCAATTTTACACGCCTGTCAATCGAATTGGGCCAAGCAGGCCTTCGCCGTGCGGAAATCGCACAGATGCCGAGATCGCGATACTCCATGAATTCGCGCAATCCGGTCCGATATACCGCGTCCTTGGCGTAGCTAGCGGAAAATTTCTGTTTCTGTTCGCTCATGATCCGACCCCTCTGTTTCGCAAGGGGACTGCCGTAGGGCCGAAGCGGTTTTCGGGTCAAATCGCGGTTCATTCAACCGTTGGCCGCCAACGCTTCAAACGACGTTTCGCCATCGTCAGCGCCGTGCCGTCCATCGCCTTCCCGATCGCGTCGCGCCGCGTTTCGGCCCAACGGTTGCCTTGCCGGGCGGCGAGGCCGAGCCAGAACCAGGCCTGCGCCAGGTCGAGCGGAACGCCACGGCCGCGCGCGTAGTAGTCGCCGAGATTGAGTTGCGCGATGGTGTGACCCTGGTCGGCAGCGCGGCGGAACCAGCGCGCCGCACGTTGCGAATCGAACGGGACGCCCAGTCCCTGTACGAACAGTCCGGCCAGCGCCGCCTGCGCTTCCGCGTCGCCCGATTCGGCCAAGGGTCGCCATTCCTCGCGCGCCGCCGCATAGTCGCCCGCGTCATAGGCGGCGAGGCCGTCCCAGAAATCGGCCCGGGCCGGTAGCGCGAGCGACAACGCACCCAGAACGACGATCCAGCGCATACCGTTTTCCCTGATACACCGCATAAAGACAGCCTATCAGCATCCGCCGCCTTCGGCCGTCGCCTTCAACATCTATTGAAGCGGGCGGAGCAATCCGGTAATCGGTACCTTGTGCGGCGCGATCGTGACGGCGGTCACCGCCGTACCGGCAAGGTTTAGGATATCTTCACCATTTCCAAGTCCACTTACCGCTTCCCCGCCCTTCGGAGTCACAGTTAGGCAGAGTCATGGCCGCGAAAAATGTTTGCCTGGTCGGCGCCGGGAATATCGCCAACACGCACGCGGCGGTCCTGGCGACCCTGCCGTCGGTTGCGGTCAGCGCCGTCGTCGATCCCAATCTCGGATTGGCGGAAGCGATGGCGAAGTCGCTTGGCGGGGCGAAAGCCTTCGCCACTCTGGAAGACGCGCTCGCCGCCCGCGATTTCGACAGCGCCCATATTCTGGTACCGCCGCCGCTGCACGATCCGATCGCCACGACCCTGCTGAACGCCGGCGTGTCCGTGCTGTGCGAAAAGCCGCTGGCCGAAACCACGGCCGAGTGCCGCGCGCTGATCGACCTGGCGGCGGCAAAGGGCGTCACGTTGGGCGTCAACCAGAACTTCATCCATAACCCGGCCTTCCGGAAACTCCTGGAGACGGTGCGCGCCGGAACGCTGGGCCGGCTGCGCCACGTCAACTGCATCTACAACATGCCGCTGCGGCAGTTGGCCGGGAGGCAGATGTCGCATTGGATGTTCGACAAGCCGCTCAATATCCTGCTCGAACAGGCGGTCCATCCCCTGTCTCAGATAAGCGCCCTGATCGGCACCGTGACGCAGGTCGCGCCGCTGGCCGCGCAGCCGATCGAGTTCTCGCCGGGCCTGCAGCTGTATCACGCGTGCAACGTCAACCTTCAAGGCGAGAACGCGGACGCGCAGATGCAATTCGCCGTCGGCCGCGAATACCCGTTATGGCAGATTACCGCGGTCTGCGACGACGGCGTTGTCGTCGCCGACGTCCTCGCCAACCGGTGCCACACGAACGGCCGCACCCGTTTCCCGGAATTTGCCGATGCGTTTTTCACGGGCCGGCGCGCGGCGAAAGCCATCGCCACGCAAAGCCGCGAGAACGCCGCCGATTACCTGCTGTCGCTGCTTCGCGTGCAGGAGCGTTCCGAGCCTTTCTATGTCAGCATGAAGGGCAGTATCGCGGAATTCCATAACGCGCTCGATGGGGGCCGGGCGCCGGAATCGGACGGCGCCTTCGGCATGGAGCTGGTACGGATCTGCGAGGCGATCACCGAGGCGGGTTTCAACGCCGCGCCGGCCGCCGCCGTCCCGGAAGCACGCGCACCCGCGGACAAGGCCGACGTGGTGCTGCTAGGCGGTACCGGGTTCATCGGCGCCCATACGGTGCGGCAACTGCTCGATGCGGGCCGCACGGTCGCGGTCATGGCGCGGACGCCGAAGAACCTGGCGCCGGTCTTTTTCGAAGACGGCGTGACCCTGCTGCGCGGCAACGTCACCAGCAAGGAAGACGTTGCGAAGGCGGTGAAAATGTCACCCCTGGTCGTCAACCTCGCCCATGGCGGCGGCGGCGACAGCTGGGAGGCGGTGGAACGCAGCATGGTCGGCAGCGCGAGACTGGTCGGCGAATGCTGTCTGGAAGCGGGAACGGAACGCCTGATCCAGATCGGCTCGATCGCCGGCCTCTATCTGGGCGATGCCGGCGACACGATCACCGGCGCGACCCCGCCCGACCCGAAAGCGCAAGAACGGGCGGACTACGCCCGCGCCAAGGCGGCGAGCGATCTGGCGCTGCTCGACATGCACGGCAGCAAGGGCCTACCGGTCTGCATCCTGCGGCCGGGCGTCGTCATCGGCGACGGCACCAGCCCGTTTCACAGCGGGCTCGGCTTCTACAACAGCGAGCAATACTGTCTGGGCTGGAACGAGGGTACGAACCCGCTGCCCTTCGTGCTGGTCGGCGACGTGGCGAGCGCCATCATGGCCAGCCTGACCGCGCCCGGCATCGCCGGCAAATGCTACAACATCGTCGGCGACGTCACCCTGTCGGCACGCGAATACATCGAGGCGCTGGCGGCGGCGTCCGGGCGGCCGCTGCATTTCTATCCGCAATCGGCGCACAAGCTGCTCGGCGTCGATATCGGCAAATGGGTCATCAAACGCCTGATCGGCCGCAAAGCCCCCTTCCCCAGCCTGCGCGACACAAAATCGCGCGGCATGAACGCCCGCTTCGACTGCTCCGACGCGAAAGCCGATCTCGGCTGGAAACCGGTGGCGGATCGTGAGACCTTTATCGATCAGGCGATCCGCGCCGTCGTGCAATCCTAGTTACTCGATGTGGCCGTCCAAACCGCAAAACCCCGTACCGTCTTCCACGTCTTTTCGACCCTGAACGTAGGCGGTCCGCAGGTTCGTTTCGCGACCACGGTCAACAAACTGGGGCCGGACTTTCAACATCTCGTCTTCGCCATGGATCATGGCTACGAGAGCACCAAGCTGCTGGATCCCGGCGTACCCTGCGAGATTTACGAGTTCGACTATGCGAAAGGCCGGACCGTTGCCAACTTCCTCACCTTTCGTAGCGTCCTGAAGGATCTGAAACCGGACGTACTGGTAACCTACAATTGGGGAGCGATCGAATGGGCTGTCGCGAACCTGTTCCGCGGCTGCCCGCATATCCACATCGTCGACGGCTTCGGGCCAGAGGAAGCCGACAGGCAATTGCCGCGCCGAGTGCTGTTCCGGCGTTTCGCGCTGGCCGGCGAAACAACGATCGTCGTGCCTTCGCACACCTTGGAGGACATTGTCACAAGGGTCTGGCGCCAGAACCCCGCGAAGGTCGTCTATCTGCCGAACGGCATCGACTGCGCGCGGTTCGAGATACCGCGCGACGAAACGCTCGCCGACGAATTCGGCATTCCAGCGGACGCCACCGTGATCGGCACCGTCGCGGCCCTACGGCGCGAAAAGAATCTCGGACGGCTGCTGGACGCCTTCGACGACATGCCTGAAAAGCAAGAGTTGCGTCTCGTGATCGTCGGCGACGGGCCGGAGCGGGAACCGATGCAGGCCAAGGCGGAAAAGCTCGGCATCGCCGATCGGGTGATTTTCACCGGCTACCTGTCGGACCCGGCCGCGATCTTGAGCCTGTTCGATATTTTTGCGATCTCCTCGGACACAGAGCAGATGCCGATCAGTGTCCTGGAAGCCATGGCCTCCGGCCTGCCGATTGCCGGCGTCGATGTCGGCGATGTCCGCCACATCGTGTCGGAGGCCAATGAGGGTTTCATTGTAGAACGCGATGCCGAGCGGCTCGGGCGCACGATGTCGAAATTCGCAGGCGACCCGGCGCTGAGAAAAAGCGTTGGCGAGGCGAACCGGGCGCATGTGCGAACGGTTTATGACGAAGCGACAATGATCGAGGCCTACGGCCGGCTGTTTTCCGGTCAATCGGTCGGTCAGTAACCCTCGGCAATCGTTTCGAGCACAACCGGGTCGGGCAACGCGACTTTGCCGCCACGCTCAATGCGGATAGTTTGCGACCGCCTGAGATTGGAGAACGTCCGGCTGACCGTTTCGGTGGTGAGACCGAGGTAGTCGGCAATATCGGCGCGGCTCATGGGCAACGCGACCGGCGATAAGCCAAATCCGATTGCTTCCTGCCGCTTCGAGAGCGCCAGCAAGAAGGAGACGAGCTTCTCCTTCGCCGTCTTGCGCCCCAGCAGAACCATCTGATCCTGCGCCTGCGCCAACTCATTCGATGCGAGACCCAGCAGCCGTTTTTCGAGATGGGGCAACTCGTCGAGCAAATTTTCAAGCTTGCGTCGCCTGAATCGGCAGACGGTCACCTTGTCCACGGCTTCCGCGCTGTAGGGATAAATCTCGTTCATTGCGATACCGAGGAAATCGCCAGAGCCAAGGAAGCCGGTGATCTGCCGCCGTCCATCCGGCAACAATTTGTATAGCCGTACGGTGCCGCCGGTGATGTTGAACAGGAAGTTTGCCGCCTCTCCCTCGTCGATGATCGGGTCTTGCGCGGAAAACGTCAAATTCTGCGCGATGTCGGCCATGCGCTGCAAATCCATATTGTCAAGCACGCCGCAAATCGACAGATCGCGCACTGAACAAGCCGCGCACGGGCTCACCGACGGTTCATAATTGGCCAATGGCGGCTGATTGATCTGTGTGGCAGCCATGATAAAACCCGGTAAAATTACCTCTGCTCTAATTAGCTTAATGTTTCCATCAGGTTTTTACATGGCGCATTTTGACGCGCTTACAATTCAGCGAAGGCAAATGACCTATGTCATTTTGCCGCACGCCATGGCCGGTATAGCGTTGGGGGTCCAGTTCGAGGAAAACGAGAAATGCTGCGGGACTACAGAATCAAGCCTCTTTCGGGATGCTCGGCGGCAAAAGCCTACCCTTTGATACAGGCCGCGTGGCCAAATGTGTCCCTTGATGCCTGGATTGACTATGCCGATAAACTGAGCAGGCCGGACCCGCCTATAACACCGAAGGTCGGCATCGTCACCGCCGAGAGCGGGCGGGGCTACATCCACGGTCTGTTCAGCTATTCGGTTCGCGTCGTCCTCAATCAGAGCGGTGTCCTGACGGTCGAGAATTTTATCGCCATGGACGCGGGCGACCGGGCGGCCGCCATCAAGTCGCTGATCGATGTCATGGAGACAATGGCGCACGATTTTGGTTGCTCCGCCATTCATACCCATGTCCCAGACGGCTGGACCGCGGAATACCCTGGCGGCTGCGGCATGTTGGATCATCTGAAGGATGCAGGACACAACGTCGAATTCGTAAAGTTCTGCAAGACAATCGGCGGCGAACGCGGTTTTTGATCGCCGGCGCGATCCGCGCGACAAATTTCAGGTATAATTGGAAGATCCGACACGCTCGTTCGCGAGTTTCCGATCAGGAGATCGACTGCCATGAAGGCGGTGGCAGAAGAAGGTAACGCACCGGCCCTGAAGCGCAGCCTGTCCCTGCCAATGATTACGCTGTACGGGCTGGGCACGACAATCGGCGCCGGAATCTACGTTTTGATCGGGAAGGTCGCGGGCAGCGCCGGCATGCATGCGCCCGTGTCGTTTCTGGTCGCGGCGCTGCTGGCCGGTCTCACCGTCTTCTCTTTCGCGGAATTCTCTTCGCGCCTGCCGAAAAGCGCCGGCGAAGCCGTCTATGTTCACGCGGCCTTTCAAGTAAAATCGCTTGCCCTCCTCGTCGGGCTCGGCGTCATGTTCTCGGGCCTCACCTCAAGCGCCGCGATCGCGCATGGTTTCGTCGGATATCTGCACGAATTCGTCGCCGCACCCGACTGGCTTGCGATCTTGTTGCTGGTCTGCGCGCTCGGTATCGTCGCCGCATGGGGTATTACCGAATCCGTGATGATCGCCGTCGTCGCGACGGTGGTCGAAATCGGCGGACTGCTGGTCGCGATCTGGGCCGGTTTCGACAGTTTCGGTGATCTGCCGGCGCGTTTGCCCGAATTGCTGCCGCCGTTCGAATCCTCGGCCTGGAGCGGCATCCTGGCCGGTTCGATCCTTGCCTTCTACGCCTTCATCGGCTTCGAAGACATGGTCAATGTCGCCGAGGAAGTGAAGGACGTCCGTCGTAACCTGCCGCGTGCGATCATCGTCACGCTGGTCGTCACAACGGGATTTTATATCGCACTGTCCCTCGTCGCAGTTCTAAGCCTGCCTCTCGGCGAATTGAAGGAGAGCGACGCCCCCCTGGCCCTTCTGATGGACAGGAAGGCGAGCGGCCTGTCGGGCGCGATCAGCGTCGTCGCGATCGTCGCGATCCTGAATGGCGCATTGATCCAGACGGTGATGGCGGCACGCGTCCTGTACGGGCTCGCCAATCAAGGATGGCTCCCGAAAGCTCTGGCCTTCATACACCCGGCTACGCAGACACCGGTCCTGGCGACCGCGATCGTTGCTGCGTTCATCCTCGTCTTCGCACTCTGGCTGCCGCTCATACTGCTGGCAGAGATCACGTCCTTCCTGATGCTGTTCGTCTTCGCGCTGGTCAATCTGGCCCTGTGGCGCGTCAAGCGCCGCGGTTCGCCGCCACCGGACGCGTTCGTAATCCCACTCTGGGTGCCCGTCGCGGGATTCTTTGCCAGCGTCGGGGTTATCGCCCTGCGTTCCGCCAGTTTGGTCGCGGGCTGACGGCCCTAATTTCCGAGCAGTTTTTTCAAGGTGCCGCCAACCGCGCCCGTACCCTGCTCAAGCGCGCCTTTGCCCTTCTCCATCGCGTCCTTAGCGACGCCGCCCGCGCCGCCGAGAATCTTATCGAGATTGAGCGTACCGACCGCCTGGGTCGCGCCATTGCTGATCGCCTTGATGACTTTATCGGCGACTTCGCCGGGCGATGCGCCGCCCGAATCCTTGCCGATATCCTTCAGATGGATCGTCGGAAGCGGCGCACCGAGCGATTTTCCGCCCAAAGCCGTGGCACTGACATTCACCTTGCCGTCGCGGACATAGAGGTTCTCTATCACCAGCTTGACGTCGTCGCCCTTGTCGCCGCCGCCGCTAGACCCGCCACCGCCGGTATAGGCTTCGACATTCTTGCGAATCGCGTCGATGTTGCTGCCCGCCGACCCGATTTCATAGGTGACCGCCGGCGCGGCGATTACGACCTCCTTGATCACGACGGTCTCGCCGCCGAGCGAATCCGTGTTCAGCGAGACGCTTACCTGGCCTAGTTTGAATGCGTAATCACTTTTGAAACCGGCCGGATTGCCCATCGTCAGTCCGCTGAGGCTGCCGGCGCCGGAAATCGGCGAAAGCTCGACCTTGTCCAGCGTGACTTCGGTCTTCGTGATCTCGGACCCATATTTCTCGATTGCGGTTTTGACGAGCGAATCCAGGTTACCCAAGAACCAATAAACGCCCACCGCGATGACGACGACGAGTACGGCAATACCGATAAGGACTTTTTTCACGACGACCTCCCTTTATGGATTACGCAATAGTGACGCTATTTCGACGGCGTTTCCAGCACGCCGGCAAAGTGGACATCAAACTAGGGCGACCGTTGGGAACGGCCCTTCCCACCGTTCGTACGCGCGTGTATCACTGCGGGCTGAAAATCTCCTCGATAGTTCTGATGAGGTCAAAGATGCCGAATCTCGTTCCGCCGCATGGCGGCGGCCCGCTCAAACCGCTGCTGGTCGGCGGCGCCGAACGTGCGGACACCTTGACGCGGGCGGAAACGCTGACTCGTGTCGCCTTGTCGAGCCGCGAGCTTTCCGACCTGTTCATGCTGGGTATGGGCGCCTATACGCCGCTCGACGGATTCATGGGCGAGGCGGACTGGCGCGGCGCCTGCGTCGACATGAAACTGGCGAACGGCTTGTTCTGGCCGATCCCGATCACCCTGTCCTGCGGACAAGACGAAGCGGATACGATAGCGCTTGGCGACGAGGTCTCTTTGGCCGACGAAGATGGCGCGCTTGTCGCTACGCTGCGCGTCGAGGAAAAATACGAGATCGAAAAAGCCCTCGAGTGCCAACAGGTCTACGGCACGACCGACGAAAACCATCCGGGCGTACAGAAGGTCGTGGAGCAAGGCGCGGTAAATCTGGCCGGGCCGGTCGCCGTCCTTTCCGAAGGCCACTATCCGGAAACCTATAAGGGGCTGTATTACCGCCCGGCGGAAACCCGCGCGCTGTTCGAGGAGAAGGGCTGGTCCAAGGTCGCCGCCTTCCAGACCCGCAACCCGATGCACCGCAGCCACGAATATTTGGCCAAGATCGCGATCGAGATCGGTGACGGTATCCTCATCCACCAGGTGCTGGGCGCTCTCAAGCCAGGCGACATCCCCGCCGACGTCCGGGTCGACGCGATCGACACGCTGGTCGAGAACTATTTCGTGCCGGGTACGGCGGTCCAGGCGGGCTACCCGATCGAGATGCGCTATGCCGGCCCGCGCGAGGCGTTGCTGCACGCGCTATTCCGGCAGAATTTCGGGTGCTCACATCTTGTCGTCGGGCGCGACCATGCCGGAGTCGGCGACTATTACGGCCCGTTCGACGCGCACCATATCTTCGATACGCTCGATGAAGGCAGCCTGGTCACCCAACCCCTGAAAATCGATATCACGTTCTACTGTAACAAATGCGACGGCATGGCAACCGGCAAGACCTGTCCGCATGGCGAGGAAGAACGGCTGAATATATCCGGCACGCGGTTGCGCGAGATGTTCGCCAACCGCGAATCCATCCCCGCCGAATTCAGCCGCCCGGAAGTCGTCGAGGTGCTGCAGGCCTACTACGACAGTATTGGATAGTAATTCGGATTGCCGTTTCGCAGTTTCAGGGCGTGTCAGATTGACACCCCATAGGCCCTATATTACTACACCGGCTACGAATCCGTTTGTCATATTCGATTATTTGTATATGTTCATGCGCGCTTTTGCCGCTGGTTGCGGCCGTCGTCAGGCGTGTGCGCCTGAACCAGGAGGGGAGCGAATCATGCCGGTGCCTCGGTCCATATGTTCCAGGACTAGTGCTTACCGTTCCTCAAACAGCGGACAGACGGTCCGCGCGTTGCCAGCAACTGGCTAGCATTGGGGTAGTTTAATGTTCACCAGCAATCCGTTCGCCGAGCTCTCGGCGTCCATATCACCTGCCGTCATGCAGACCTATGTCGTGATCATGATCATCCTGGTCGCCGGTGGTACGCTGCTCGACCTCTTGCATAAGAAAAGTGCGAAATATTTCTTCGCCAATTGGCGAAGCGCACAGAAAAAGGGATCGCATCAGGTCGGCAGCGGTGAAATCGTTTCGATGGCCGTACAGACCGCAATCGTCGAGGTCGCGACGTCCGGTGAATTCTGCAACCTGCGGCGGCGCGTGGCGCACCAGCTGACCATGTACGGCTTCATCGCTTATGTCGCCGCGACCGTGATCATGGTGTTCGGCTATCCGACGACCGCCGCGCCGACACCGGCCATCTGGCCGGCCTTGTGGACCCTCGGGGGTCTGATGGTGTGCGTTGGCGGTTACTGGTTCTGGTTCTTCATCCGGGTCGACGTCGCCGCCGAAGGCAACTCGCCGTTCCGCATCGTACGCGCCGATCTGTTCATCCTTTCGCTTCTCGCGAGCGTGACCCTGGGTTTGATCTGGGCCTTCCTGCAGACGACCGGCGCCGGCGGGACAAGCGTGTTCCTCTGGCTTTATATCCTCGCCACGACGGTGCTCTTCGGGTCCATCCCGTGGTCGAAGTTCTCGCACATGTTCTTCAAGCCCGCAGCGGCCTTGCAGAAGAGGGTAGAGAACGCAAACGGCTCGCGGAGCAACCTACCGCCGCCCGTGGACAAACCCGAAACCCTCGGCAGCGCCACCACTCTACCCCGGCACTATTGATCAGCCCAACACTGGTCTTCGATACAGGAGATAACGGAAAATCATGCCGACTTTCGTTTATATGACCCGTTGCGACGGCTGCGGACATTGCGTCGATATCTGCCCGTCCGACATCATGCACATCGATAAGACCTATCGCCGTGCCTACAATCTCGAGCCCAACATGTGCTGGGAGTGCTATTCCTGCGTGAAGGCGTGTCCGCAAAACGCGATCGATTGCCGCGGCTATGCAGACTTTGCGCCGCTGGGCCACTCCGTCCGGGCGCTGCGCGAAGAGGAAAAGGGCATGATCTCCTGGCGTCTTAAATTCCGTGACGGACGCGAGAAGAATTTCGTTTCGCCGATCCGAACCACGCCTTGGGGCACGATCAAGTCGGCGGAGGAATACGAGGCGCCTCCGCAAGACGCCCGGAAGACAGAGGAACTCGCCCATGAACCGGATGTGCTCAACATCGAAGGGGGCTTGCCCGCCTTGACCCCGGATCAGTTCAAGCAAGGAGTCGGCTGATGGGCCTGTTTTCAAGCAGAAAGACGATTCGGGTCGACTCCGACGTCCTCGTTGTCGGCGGCGGCATGGCCGGCTGCGGGGCGGCCTACGAATCCCGCTATTGGGGACGCGACAAGAAGGTCGTCGTCGTCGAGAAGGCGAATATCGAACGCAGCGGCGCGGTCGCGCAGGGCCTGTACGCGATCAACTGCTACATGGGCATGCAGTGGAACGAGAATCAGCCGGAAGATTTCGTCAAGTATGCCAGCAACGACCTGATGGGTCTGGTCCGCGAGGATCTCGCCTACGACATCGGACGTCACGTCGATTCGTCCGTGCATATGTTCGAGGAATGGGGTCTGCCGATCATGAAGAGCGCGGAGACGGGTCAGTATCTTCGCGAGGGCAAGTGGCAGATCATGATCCACGGCGAGAGCTACAAGCCGATCGTCGCGGAGGCCGCCCGAAAAGCCGCCACCGAGGTCTACAACCGGATCATGGTGACCCACCTTCTCATGGACAAGAGGGACCGCAAGCGGGTTGCCGGCGCCGTCGGCTTCAACGTCCGCACCGGCGATTTTTACGTGTTCAAGGCGAAGTCGGTGATCGTCGCCGCGGGCGGCGCGTCGCACATCTTCAAGCCGCGCTCCGTTGGCGAAGGCATGGGCCGGACCTGGTACGCGCCCTGGAGCAGCGCCTCGGCCTACGGCCTGCCGATTGAAATCGGCGCCAAGATGACGCAGATGGAAAACCGGATCGTTCTCACCCGTTTCAAGGACGGCTATGGCCCGGTCGGCGCCTATTTCCTGCATCTGGGAACCTATACGCAGAACGCCTACGGCGAAGAGTACGAGTCCCGCTGGTACGACAACACCAAGGAACTGGTCGGTGACTATATCGACCGCCATCCGGTCCCGACCTGCCTGCGTAACCACGCGTTCCTCAAGGAAGTCGCCAATGGCGGCGGCCCAATTCGCATGGTGACCACGGAGGCCTTCCAGGATCCGCACAAGGAACAGGTCGGTTGGGAGAACTTCCTCGGCATGACGATCGGCCAGGCCGTCGTGTGGGCGTCGCAAAACATCGACCCGAAGGAAATCAATCCGGAACTGACCACCTCCGAGCCCTACGTCATGGGCTCGCACGCCACCTGCTCCGGAGCGTGGGCGAGCGGTCCGGAAGATTACGCCCCGTCGGAATACAAGTGGGGCTACAACCGGATGATGACGGTCAACGGCCTGTTCGGCGCGGGCGACGCCAGCGGCGGCACGCCGCATAAATTCTCGTCCGGCTCCTTCACCGAAGGCCGGATCGCGGGCAAGGCAGCGATCAATTACATGGACGACATGGACGACACGCAACTCGACGAGGCCGAAATCAGCCGGTTGGAGGAAGAAATTTTCCAACCGATGGAACTCTACGACGTGAGCCGCAACGAGATCGTCGCCGGGACGGTTTCGCCGAGCTACATCCTACCGATCCACGCGTTGCAGCGTCTCGAAAAACTCATGGACGAATACTGCGGCGGCATCTCCGCGAACTACATGACGAACGAGCCGATGCTCAATCGCGGTCTCGAACTGATGGAGATGTTGAAGGAAGACTCCAACGCCGTCGGCGCCGAAGATCTGCATCAGCTGCAGCGTGCCTGGGAGTTCAAGCACCGGCGGCTGGCGTCCGAAAGCGTCATGCAACACACGCTTTTCCGGCAGGAGACTCGGTGGCCGGGCTACTACTACCGCGGCGACCACATGAACCTGAACGACGACGATTGGCACTGCTTCACCCTGTCGCAATACGACGCGGACAGCGGCAAGTGGGCGATGGAGAAGGCGCCGGTCTACCACATCGTCGACTAGTGTGATGATTCTGAAGTTCGTCGCATTGAAAGCGACGAACTTTAGGATCTGAATCACACTAGATTCAAATAGTTAGTGTGATGATTCACGCGAAATTCAATCCTTTGAATTTCACGATCAGGACACGAGACTTCATCCGTCACGCTTTCAACAAATAGCGCTGCCGCGCGCAGGGTAAATCCTTGCGCGTGGCGGGAGCGAGCTAAGGGCAATTGGCCCTACGTTTGCGGTTTGAATACTCCGCCTCCCGTACGTCCCTCCGGTGCGCTGCGTTACGTTTGCGTTGCTCGCTGGCGGCAAATTGACACAGCTCTTTGTCTCGAAACCAAGACACCGGCCACACTCATGAGAGCAATATAATATGAATTTACTAGTAATTGCTGTGTCGGATAATTTTACAATGATCCAAATCACGCCAATTTTTCAGCAACGCATTGAAACTAAATACAAAATAGCGCCAAAAACTAGACGCACGCGGTGTTTCCTGGCCCGGAGTGTCGGGTTATTTTACAGTTGCGGAAAAATTCAATCGCTTGAATTCAGATAACCTATTGAAATTATTTAATTATCATTTACTGGCGCGAGATTTGCATGATTTGCGGCACGAACCATTTTTTAAGACTATTAAGTCGGCAAACGAAGGATCCTAGTATGTTTGAGCAAAAGGCAAAGCGGTCGAGCAGTATATTTCGTTGCGCATTGGGCGCCACTGCACTTTTCGCGGGAGCATCGTTGCTTACCGCCATGCCCGCGAACGCTTTCACGTTGGACGGCATCGTAACCTCCGGCGACGACAACTACACGAGTATATGCGTGCAGGCGTAAGCTTGCGCCGCGACACTGTCTATGCATTGGGCGAAAACAGCATCTTCGGGCTGATAGGACGGTGTTACGACGGCGACCTTCATGAGCCTCGGCGGCCCTTTGATGCGGAAGAGCTTTGCATGAAACGCACTATACGGAGTTATCGGCGGACTCCCCGGGCAGTGTAACCGGTCACGTCAGGAAATGGGCGCAGTGATTATAACCTCGATGGAGAAAACGGGTCGGCGGTGTTTCCCGCCAGAGGCAATTGCCCCAGCCGTTCACGGCCGGTTCAACGCGATTTTCCGGCTTGTGCCTTCATGCGGCGCTATTAGGCGTTATCCGATCATTGCCAGCGTGATAGGGTTGGCAGTGGAGACACCTATGAGGGGGGATGGCGATGGATTACTACGACCTGGGTCCGTACAGCCGGACGA
>CAYLTU010000067.1:0-22193 GCA_964386465.1 uncultured Rhodospirillaceae bacterium | reverse complement strand
ACAGACGCCGAAATTCGCGCAATTGGCCTGAAAATCCGTATTCTTCACGACCGACGGATTTTACCCGGCGCGCAACAAAAACCTTCCAGTCGCGATATTCTGGGCGGATAGGGCGAACGTTTTGGAAATGTGCCGGCAGAGTCCGCTATCGCACCAAGAGCGACTGCTCAAGCGCACAGCTTAAGGGCACGATGTCCGGCGCCAAAAAGCGAGACGCGACAACGATGTAACTTACAGCTCCCGTTTGATCGAATAGCGGGAGGTTGATTTTCACATAATGTCTATCGACGCGCGTATTATTTTCTGTGGTGCGCCATTCGTGGACTTCGTGAATGACGGGCTCTTGTTTTCCTTTGACGTACAAGTATTCGTCGGTGAGCGCTTTTTGAGCCATGCGAGAGCGCAACTCGCCGATTCGCAGCCCCGCGTAGAAATGAAATGATGTCCGTAGCGTGTGTTCGCGAAACAGATACTCAAGCGGCTCGTCCGCCGACACATCGACAATCGTCGAAATAGTGGATTGCGCTTCCTTGGAAAGGTAGCGCCGCGATTCGAAAAACATACCTGGATCGTCAACATTGCACGTCAACCAGTGGCGGTATACTTCGCCCAGCGGTGTGCCGTTCTCGATTTCAAGGGTCTCCGGGAACGACAAATGCATCCGGACCTGCGAATCGCGTCCGTCCGTATATTCGATGCGCGAAATGATAGGCACGCTCATGGGGTCACGACCCTATTCTGAGCCAAATTCTGAATACAGGTGTAAAGCTTTGTGACCTTGCCGTTCGGCGTGTCGGAAACCGGCAGAATGAGTCGGTTGTACCGGCTTGAAATGGCCCCGATTTTTTGTTTGATCTCATGAAATTCCGGAATCTGTGAGCGTCGGCAGAAGGTATAGTCCGCCGCCAGGCTGGTGGCATATTCGGACCACCCGATATCCTTCAGCAGGATGTCGCCCCACCCCGCCCCGCGGCCGGTCAACGGACAAATCCGGTGAGAGACAATTCGAAAGTACGCGGGATCGGTTGCGCTGACATCGATGCAGGCAGAAACGTGGCCGAAAATTTGCGGTAAATCCATTTCCGGCGCCCAATGGGACGGCACGGTGCCTTCTTGCTGGCTCCAATAATCGAATATCTCCGCGAGCGGCTGGCCATCTTCAAAAATGAGAAAGTCGTCGATGTTGTACGACAGGCTCAAGTGCTCCCCGTACTCCATCGAGATGCGAGACGATATTTGCGGCCTACTGCGGGCGCCGTTGTTAAAGGACTTGATTTCCATCGCCCCATGAAATTACGGAAGGAGTGTTAGGCCTGTCTAGCACAATGTGTTGTCGCGGCCCGCCGCCTCGTCGCGCGTTGCCAGGACACGGCGGTTTGAGCGGAATTCGCGTTCCGCGCGACTGGTAAACCTTTCGTTATTCTTTTTCGTGTAGATCGGTAGGACGGCGAGAACCCCGCGACTTGGGGGATTTCGGTGCGAAGACGGTGCTTTGGGTGGGATAATGCGGTGAGCGACGGGCTGACGCTGACATACGAAATATACGTCCTCAAATCGGGACGCTGGGAGCTGCACGGCAACTACGCGTCCGATGAAAGCAACGAATGCGTCGAGGACGCCAAGCGGCTTTACAAGGCCGGCCGGCACGAAGGGGTTCGCGTCGTCGAGGACACGTATGACCCCGGCACGAAGACACATGAAGAGTCGGTCGTCTATTCCAGCCCGCGCCGGCCGCCACCGAAACCGGTCAAGATCAGGAAAGACAAGCCGCTTAAGGCACGGCGCAGCAAGACCATAAAGCGACCGGCGCCCAAGCTGGCGCGGCCGGCCGTCCGTCGGGAAGTCCCGAAGTTCTTGATCATCGGATTGGTCAGCTTGGCGGTGGCGGGGATGATATCCTATGCCGCGATCCTCATCCTGCAGCAATTGCAGGCGATGGAGATCGCGGTGGGCAAGGGGACCGCGCAGGCGCTGCTCATTGCCGTATTCCTGGCCAGCGCGATAGCCCTGTTCATCCCCCTAATGCGCCGCTTCGGCCCATCGATGAAACGCACCGCTGTCGCCGAAGAACCGGCGGCAGTGGGAAACCTGCCTGCCATGCCGCAGGATCTGCCGCAACCACCACCGCTTGAGGCCGAGTTGCCGGCCGAAGCGATGGAAGAGCCGGATACCGAAGAGGTTGAAGATCACGAGATTCCGGATGAAGCGGAAGAGAGCGACGATGAAGACGAGCCGGAAACGGTTGCTGCGATGGGTTGGGGCGAGGTCGGGAAAGACTTGCTGAGATTCATCGAGGAGGCGCTGGTGCCGCTCGCCGCGGAGGGTCGATCGTTGGACGCCTTCAACCGTTTCGGCCTGACCCTGTATTTTTGCGGCGCTGGCGAATATCTGGCGGCGCGCGACGGGATGCCGCCGGACACCCTGCGCGAAACGCTGTCCACGCATGTGCAGCTTCTGGGCCATACGGCGGACATGGCGCGCGGCTTCTGCGCCAATATCGACGAGTATCTGGTCAACCCGAAATACTTCCAGATGTACGAGGCGGGGCGCGGCGCCGTCGTGACCTATCTGCAGGATCCGGAGGGTGGCACAGGCGCGTCCGAAGCGATGTTGTTCTGGAACGAGCCGGTGTCCGCGGCGGCCACACATGACAAGGAATTCGTGGCCGTCCTGTTTACGGATATCGTCGGCTCGACGGCGCTGACCCAGGCGCGCGGCGACGACGCGGCGCAACTCGTGGTGCATGCGCACAACGAGGTGGTGCGCGACGCGCTGGCGCTGCATGGCGGGCGCGAGATCAAGCATACCGGAGACGGCATCATGGCGACCTTCCCGCAGATCACCAGCGCGGTCGACGGCGCCGTCGCGATCCAGCAGGCCTGCCAGCGCGCCAACGCCGCCGACCCGGAACTCGGCCTCGGCATCTGCATCGGCATCAATGCCGGTGAACCGATCCACGAGGGCGGCGACATCTTCGGCACGCCCGTGCAGATGGCGGCTCGTGTGCTTAGCAAGGCGGAAGGCTACGAGATCGCGGTCTCCAACATCGTGCGCGAAATGTGCGTTGGCAAGAGCTACAGCTTTGCGAAGAAGGGCGACTACGAGCTCAAGGGCTTCGAAGAACCGGTGCCGATCTTCCTCACCGAATGGCAAGGTAGCGTGGCGGTTCCGGACGAGGCGGCTTAGGCGGCTGACTTCAAAGAACGGCCAGCCGGCTCAATGGCGAGTGCCCACTCAACGCGCCAACAAGTTGAACAGCGGTGTTACATCATCCAGTTCGGCCAATCCCCGCACAAGCTTCACCATCTCACAAGCCTCGCTCATCGAATAGCGCGCGGCCGCGTTGTCATGGAACTTTTGTTCAAGTTCGTCTGGCGTCAGCGGTGATTGGGGATCACCCTTCGGAAAATCCCGCGACTCCGTAAACTGCTGACCGTTTTTCAAAGTCACGGTCACTCGTGCCGGGAACTTCGTCGGATAGAGCTTTGTGAGTTTGGGATCGGCAACCACTTCGGTATTGGCGAGAAGCCTCTGCACGTCGGCCTGCTGCACGCGCTCCGCCGTGAACTGGGCTTGCCCAAGGGTGCGGTCCAGGGCAGCCACGGCACAACAATATGGAACGCTCACCCTCGCCCCCATCACTGTCGTCACCGACTTGGCGGAGAAGTGTGATTTGACCGTCGCATACGTCTCGTTTTTGACAGCGGCAATGTCGTTCGGCTGCAGGTCGTTGTTGTTGACAACTGCGAGCGTCGCCTCGATCGCGGCATGGCTTGCAAGAATTGAGGGGAAAAACTTGAAGCCGTTCTGCAGGATCTCCCAGTTATTGCCGAGCCCTTGCGTGAGCGCAGATTCATTTGGTTCCAGCGAGAATGCGTTCAGGTAGCCCTTCTCATGTTCGAGGATGGTCGGGGGGCTCGTACCGCCCAGTTCGGCTAAACGCGCGGACAGAACACCATTAAATGCGGCTTTGCCAGGATGCAGGCTCTTCGTCATATCGCCCGACGTAAAGAACGTATTCAGGCCAGCAGCCTGCGTTCCGGCGAAACCGAGCGCCATATGCGCCTTATCCGGGCCAAGGCCAAGTGACGAGGCCGCGCTTGCGGCGGCCCCAAAGGTTCCATTGGTTGCCGTCGAATGCCAATACCGGTAGTGCGTCGGCATAACCGCCATACCAACTCTCACGGCGGTTTCGTAGCCTGCGACGATGGCGGTGATTATCCTTTGACCTGACAATTTTCGCTCGCCTGCAAGCGCCAGCGTCGGCGGTACAACGACGGAACCGGTGTGCAGGAGCGCGCGCTTATGCGTGTCGTCAAAGTCCGCCGCATTGGCAAGGACCCCGTTGGCCAAGGCCGCGAGCGCTGCATCGGTCCGGGCACCACCACCGCCCCAGACCTCGGCCACCGGCGCGGCCTGGAACGTATCGATAAGCCTGCAGACAATGTCGCACTTTTCCGGATCGTCGCGCCACGCACCCAGGCTGCAACCGACCGCATCGAGAATGATGTCGCAGGCCTGCCGGACGACCTTATCGGGCAGGGCATCGAAACGAAGGTCACCGACGAATCCGCCCAACTGTTCCGTGGGACCCGCATCTGACGATGACGTACTTTCATTGGTGCAGATCATGATGTCGTGGCATCTCCCGTTACGACAAAACTCACGCTCGCCTATCAACTATTCGCCAAGTGATCCCGAGGTTCATTTTGATCACTAATCGGCGATCTTGTTTGTAACAGAACCCGCTGGATTCATTGGTGAGACAAATTGGCGTGCAATCGCGCTTATCAGACGGTCCCGACAACGCCGGTCGGCACTCCGGAAAGCGATAATTCGGACAACTGGCCGCAAGGCCAGCTATGTCGCCGGGTTACGGTTGGACTGTAACTCGGGAGTCGAATGTCCCGTCCGCCCTTTCCCTCGTGATGCGAAACGGTATCATTGGGGCTACCAGACAGACCTTTCCGGAGGAGAGCCCGCATGCCGACCGTGCAAGCAGATCGTCTGAGGAGCATCGCCGAAGTGCTGTTCGAGAAGGCGGGCGCGTCGGCGGATGAAGCGGCGACCGTTTCGCGGCATTGCGTCAACGCCAACCTGACCGGGCACGACTCGCACGGCATCATCCAGGTGCCGACCTATATCGACCGGGTCGACCGCGGCCATATCGTGCCGGGCGCGCCGTTCGAGATCGTCCAGGAGAGCGCGACGACGACCGTCATCAACGGCAATTGGGGCTTCGGCTACGTGGTCAACGAACGCGCCATGAACATGACGATCGAGAAGGCGAAGACCTCCAACGTCGCCGCTGCCACGGTCTTCCATCAAAGCCATGTCGGACGCGCGGCGTCCTATCCGCTGATGGCGGCCGAGCAGGGCATGATCGCCATGATGACGGCGGATTCCGGCCGCGGGCCGAAGGCGGTGGCGCCGTTCGGCGGCCGCGTGCCGCGGGTCGGCACCAACCCGATCGCGATCGCCATGCCGTCGAACCTGGAAGGGCCGTTCTTCATCGATATGGCGACCTCGGCGGCGGCCGCCGGCAAGGTCAAGTTGGCGGAAGCGCGCGGCCAATCGATCCCCGACGACTGGGTCGTCGATAAGAACGGCCGCCAGACCACCGATCCCGCAGCACTGAGCGACGGCGGCGCGATCCAGCCGCTCGGCGGGGCGCAGGGTTTCAAGGGCTACGGGCTGGCCGCGATGGTCGAGATCTTCTCCGGACTGCTGACCGGTCTCGGCTTCGGCGTCGAACCGACTGGCAAGCATAATGACGGCGTCTTCATGGCGGTCTTCAATGTCGCCGCATTCAGGCCACTCGACCAGTTCAAGCAGGAAGTCACCGAGTTCGCCGAGTACCTGAAAGCGACGCCGACCGCCGAAGGGTACGACGAGGTTCTCTATCCGGGCGAGATCGAGCACCAGCGCATGCAGAAGCGCCTGGTCGAGGGGATCGAGGTCGAGGACGCGACCTGGAACAAGCTCGTCGCGCTGGCCGAGAAATACGACGTCGGCGAGATCGTCGCGTGATCTGCAGCAATCCAGAGTGAATGAACCATGGGTTATGAAACCATCACCGTCGCGCCGCTCGGCCCGAATATCGGGGCGTAGATATCCGGCGTCGACCTAGCGCAACCGCTCGGCAACCAGACGTTCGCGGAAATTCACGACGCGCTGATGGAGCATCAGGCGATTTTCTTCCGCGACCAGGTCATGGACTGGGAGCAGCACAAGGCATTCGGCAAGCTGTTCGGCGAGTTGCATATCCATCCGGCGGCGCCGGGTCCGGAGGGACATCCGGAGATCCTCGTTATCCACGCAGACGAGAACTCAAAATATGTCGCCGGTCAGGCCTGGCACGCCGACGTAAGCTGCGACGCGGAACCGCCGATGGGCAGCATCTTGCATCTGCACACGGTGACGGAAGCCGGCGGCGACACCATGTTCGCCAGCATGTCCGCGGCCTATGACGCTTTGTCCGACACGATGAAATCCTTCCTCGACGGCCTTCAGGCGCGCCACGAATCCGAGCATGTGCACAGCCGCGGCTATGTCGGCCGTAAGGGCAAGCTGCGCGACGGCGAAAACGCCTATCCCGCGGCGACCCATCCGGTCGTGCGCACGCATCCGGTGACGGGGCGCAAGTGTCTCTTCGTAAACTCCGGATTCACGACACGGATCGAAGGGTTATCGCGCACGGAAAGCCGCGCCATTCTCGATTTCCTCTTCAAGCATATCGAGGCGCCGGAGTTTCACGGCCGCTTCGGCTGGCGTGAGAATTCCATCGCCTTTTGGGACAATCGCTGCGTGCAGCATCGCGCGCTGTGGGACTACCATCCCCATGTGCGTAGCGGACATCGGGTAACGGTAGCCGGCGACCGCCCCGTCTAAATCTCCGAATTGACGTTGCTATTCGCGTTGACCTGAATCAATGCCTATTTTTGCGCCCGATTCTACGATCGCTTCATTCAATCGTGTAATGAGCGAGGTGTGCTATGGCGTTGAAGAGCATTCTGGTTCACGTAACGAACTCCGAGGAAGCCAAGGCGCGGGTTGAGTCGGCCCTCGCGCTGGCGATCGAACATGATGCGCATTTGACCGGTTTGACGGTCAGGCCGATCGTTAAAATTCCCGGCTACGCGGCGGCGACCGTTCCGGAAAGCGTATTCCAAGAGATCAAGGCGCGGCAGGATGCGGCGGAGGTGGCGGCGCAGAAACTGTTCGAGGAGGCCGCGGCGCGCGCGGGCTGGTCCGATCGATGTGGCTGGATGGTCGGTGAAGGCAGAACATCCGATGTCGTCGGATTGCACGCACGCTACGCCGATCTGACCATCGTCGGTCAACAGCCTCTCCCGGGGCCCGACGAAACCGAAGACTCCTTTGCCGACACCTTGGTGATGCGGTCCGGTCGTCCCGTGCTCGTCTGTCCATATATCGGCGTAAAGCGCGCCATTGGCAAACATATCGTCGTTGCCTGGAATGCGAGTCGTGAGGCGGCGCGCGCCGTCGGCGACGCCATGCCGCTGCTGGAGAAATCGGAAAAGGTCGATGTCATGTCGGTCGAGCCCGAGGGTATCGGCGATCTGCCGGGCGCCGATATCGCGCATCACCTGGCACGTCATGATATAAATGCGGACGCCAAACGGTCGGTTGCCAATCGTATCGATGCCGGCGATGTTCTGTTGAACTACGTGGCGGACAGCGGAGCCGACCTTGTCGTGATGGGCGCTTATGGCCATTCGCGGTTGCGGGAAATGGTCTTGGGCGGCGTCACCCGGCACATGTTGGAGCACATGACCGTCCCGGTTCTGATGTCGCACTGAAGCGTTGCTCTGAAATCCGAGCGGTCGGGAAGGTCTGATTTTGAGCGATTTAACCGCTGATTAACGCCTTCCGTTCAATATCGCGGTCATCCGGGCGCCCGAGCTGTTGGGGCGCCAACTATCTGTTGAGGATGATTGATGTCGGACGCCGCATACGTGGAAATGCCGCTCTCGGAAGTGGGCAGGAACAAGGAGGAGCTGGACCAGGACGCCCTTCACATCCTGCCGCTTGAGATTCTTCCGGTCGAAACGCCGGGGCTGAAGCGGGCGCGGCTGATCAAGAACGTCCGGCTGGACAGTGTCGTCGAGCTGTTCCGCGAAGCCGATACCGGCAGCGGACAGGTCCATCCTTCGAAACTCGCGCCGGTCTTCAACTGGTCGACCGAAGAAACGCATCAAGACGAAACCCTCGTCAGCATCGTCAGCAACTTGCACAGCTACGACGTCTACACGCTTAGGATCCAGCTGCGTAAGCTGGGCATCGACGTCGAAGATTTCGACCAGTTGAAACTGTCGAAGGAAAAGAGCGCAGAGCTGGCAGGATACATGACGACCTTCACGATGCCGTTGATCAAGCAGATCTATGGCGAATCGAACTCCGATATCAAGGATGTCGGCCAGCTCATAGGAATGTTCTCATCGCCCGACAAGGAAGAGGCGCTGAAGAACCTGAAGATGATGGCGGGCAAGCTTAAGATCAGCCTCACGGACGTGCCGAAGTTCCTTGAGGATTACGGCGACGTGTTCATGTCGCTGGCCTACTACAAGAATTGTCTCGACAGTCTGATCCCGAAGGTCATGGCCTATAACGACGCGACGGAAGAGCTCAAGGAAAACTACCAGATGAAAAGCGACCGCCGCTTGATGAAATGTGTCCAGTTCATCGGCGAACATCTGTCCGACGTCACCGCGTCGATCACCGGGCGATTCGAAAGCTTCGACCGGCATTCGGAAGCGCTGTGGGAAAACATCACCGCGGAATCCTTTGCCAAGGTCAAGACGATGATACAGAGCCATCATGTGACGGTGGGCGGAGTGCTCTGCGGGCTCTCCGTGAAGATGAACAGTTGGCACGAGCAATTCGGCAATGGCGGTGGCCTCGTCGCCAAGGGCGATTTCATCTCGTCCGAGATGCGCCAGGGAATCGAACGGATCGTTGAAATCGAGAAATCGGCCCCGAAGATTTCCGACGTTTGACCGCTCGCGGAGTTTGCGCCGCACAATTTTCTAAGAATGTTTAAATACAAAGAGATAACGTCTGTGACGAATCCGCGCACGGCCTGGACAGCCGGGTGGGGTGGTTTTTTGTTGCAGCGCAATATTACATATGCGAATACCAGTAATCGGAATTAATGATATTTGAACAGGATGGACCGTTTTCGGTCGCAAGGAGATTTTAGACATGCAGCAAGCCGCACCCAGTATTTCCGAGGGTATTGAAATTAACGGCCCGATGCGCGACGGCTGCGACACCGTTCTGACGCCGGACGCGATGGCGTTTCTCGCCGCGCTGGAACGCCGTTTCGGCGTACGGCGGCTCGAACTGCTGCAAGCGCGCATTGCGATGCAGATGCGGATCGACGATGGCGTGCTGCCCGATTTCCTCCCCGAGACCCAATTGGTGCGGGACGGCGATTGGAAGGTCGCACCGGTTCCCGCCGACCTGCAGGATCGCCGCGTCGAGATCACCGGGCCGGTCGACCGCAAGATGGTCATCAACGCGCTGAACTGCGGCGCCAACGTCTTCATGGCGGACTTCGAGGACGCAAACACGCCGACCTGGGACAATCAGATCCAGGGCCAGATTAACCTGCGCGACGCCGTGCGCCGCACGATCGATTTCACCGATCCGAATTCCGGCAAGGATTACGCGCTCAACGACGATATCGCGACGCTCCTCGTGCGGCCGCGCGGCTGGCATCTGCCGGAGAATCATATCCACGTCGACGGCGCGCCCATGAGCGGCGCTCTGTTCGACTTCGGACTGTTCTTTTTCCACAACGCCAAGCAAGCGGTAGCCAACGGCTCGGGACCATATTTCTACCTGCCGAAGCTGGAAACCCACCTCGAAGCGCGTCTGTGGAACGACGTGTTCGTCTTCGCGCAGGAGACACTTGGCGTCCCGCAGGGCACCATCAAGGCGACCGTGCTGATCGAGACCATCATGGCCGCGTTCGAGATGGACGAGATCCTGTACGAGCTGCGCGACCATATGGCCGGCCTCAATTGCGGCCGCTGGGACTATATCTTCAGCTTCATCAAGAAATTCCGGAATCGGCCCGACTTCGTGCTGCCCGACCGCGGACAGGTAACGATGACCAGCCATTTTCTGCGTTCCTACAGCCTGTTGCTAATCAAGACCTGCCACCGCCGCGGCGCGCACGCGATGGGTGGCATGGCGGCGCAGATTCCGATCAAGGGCGACGAGGACGCAAATGCGGCGGCGCTGGCCAAGGTGCAGGCGGACAAGGAGCGCGAGGCCACCGACGGCCATGACGGCACCTGGGTTGCGCATCCCGGTCTGGTGCCGATCGCCAAAGCCGTCTTCGACGACAAGATGCCGGAGGCGCACCAGATCGCCCGGGCCCGCCAGGACGTGCATATCACTCAGGCGGACCTGCTTAAGGTCGCGGAGGGCACGATCACCGAGGAAGGCTTGCGCAACAACCTCAATGTCGGCATCCAGTATGTCGAAGCCTGGCTCGGCGGACAGGGCTGCGTACCGATCTACAACCTGATGGAAGACGCGGCGACAGCCGAAATCTCCCGCGCCCAGGTCTGGCAATGGCTGAAGCACGGCGCGACGGTCGACGGCGCCGCGATCGACGCGGCGATAGTCGAACGTCTGACCGAGGAGGAGTTGGCCAAGGTCCGCGACCTCGTTGGCGAGGATCGCTTCGACACTGGCCATTACGAAGAGGCTGCCGCGCTGTTCCTCGACATGGTCACGGCCGACGAGTTCGAGGACTTCCTGACCCTGCCGGCATACGAGCGCGTGGTCACGCTCGCAGGGTAACATCGGGTCACTGGGCGTTGGCGACGATGTCCAGATAAAATGTGTGCAACATATCCGCAATCGCGTTTACCGCGTTGTTCAGCGATTCGGCGACGCTGTTTACGTAGACTTGGTCCTTCTCGTCCCATAAATCGTCCATGAGGAATGCCGGAAGGACCGCGCCGCCGCCTTCGTGGGCAATGCGTCCGATCCACACGGTCGCGTCGTACGCGCTACGGCGCTGCAAACCGTCGCTCTTCAGCGCCGTTTCAAATATTCCGCGATTGAAGCTTTTGGTAAATTCCCGGGCCCAGATTTCGAAATCCCGATGGTGCCGCTCCCCCCGGATCGTATGCCCGTATTGGCTAAGGTCGGCGGGATAATGCGTGGCGGCGCCGAGATAGTAAGCCGCCGCCGAATGATCGCCAGCGCGATATGCCGCCGCCGCCTTGTCATACTCTTCTTGGGCGCGGCGCGCCGGCGTATCGCGGGTGAGTTCGCCGTCGGAATCGAACCGCAGATCGTGGCGGCCCTTGCCTGTGTCGTTATAACCGCGATTGGGTGTGCCGCAGGCCGCGCCGATTTTGTCGTAGTCCGGTGCTTCGGTGCCGATCAGATATTGGATCCGATACCGGTCGAGCCAGGCGCGTTCCGATTCCGGCAGGAGCGCGCGGGCGTGATCGGCAATCCAGTCATGCGTGGAATAAGGCGGTTCATCGCAATCGGCGAGGCTGTTGGTGACCTTGTTGCCTTCCGGCCCGTTCTTCCAGGCCAGCGCCTCGGGCGCCGTGAGCAGCACCGCGAGGCATAGTACGCTGGTGATGCTTCTCGCGCCCAAGCTAACTGCGCCAGCGCAGTTCCTGCGCCTCGACCGGGTTTTCGAACGGCGAGCCGGTGTCCCTCGCTTTCGCCCAGGCGTCCTTTAGGCGGAAATACCACTTCGCTGGCATGTCGGCGTCGTTGATCAGCATGAGCTGCGGGTTATGCTTCAGCCCTTCCTGCTGCATCGTGACGACGTCCAGATCCTGTTTCAGAAAGGTGTGCGCGAAGGGTCGCAGAAGCGGTATCAGGGGCGTCAGCCAGGGCTGTATCCAGTAGATCTGATGATTCAACTCGGTCTCGTGCTCGTTGATCGGCGTCACCGCGGTGAGGCCGCACAGGACGTGTTTTCCGGCGCGGATATGCTCGATACGGATACTCGGCAACTGGAACGAAATCTCCGTCGTCATCTCGCCGCCAAGCAGCTTGTAGGCCGCCGAATTAGAGGACGGTGGGTGGCGCACCATCTTGAAACCGCGTTCAGCCGGCGCAAAGGCCTTGGATTTCTCATGGATCGATTTGCGGGTCCGCCACCACCAGGCCCGATGGACGAAGGGGCCGTGCGCCGGGTCCATCAGGCCGATGACCGCATGGTCGACATGGCAGGGAAAATCCATCGTGAATGCGGTGTTCGGTCGCCGGTTGCCGATCTCCGGGATCTCCGGCGGATCGACCGGATCGTCCACATCGTCGCCGAAATAGACCCAGATATTGCCCTGCACCTCGCGGCAGGGATAGCGCTGGACCCCGACCCGCTCGACATTGAATTTCTGTCCCTCGACAAGAGAGGGGATCGCCGTGCAGCGGCCTTCCCGGTTGAAGCGCCAGCCATGGTAACAGCATTCGACCTCGCGGCCGTCGAAAGCGCCTACGGACAGCGGGATGCCACGATGCGGGCAGATATCGTGGAGCGCGAAAGGATTGCCGTCCGCGTCGCGCGCCAGCAGCACGGGTTCGCCCAGTAGGGTTTTCGTGACCATGGTCCCCCGTTTGAGCCGGTCGCCACGGTGCGCGAAATACCAGAGGTTCTTTAGAAACATTATGTCCCCGAGCTGTTGGCCTTGCGGTATCCTGCCGCGGTGGCCTGCGAAGGGTTTCTTACCACGACCGAAGTGAGGAGACATGTCCGTAATTGTCGCGGTTTCCTGGGGCGAACTGCTCGACAAGATCTCGATATTGGAGATCAAACGCGCCCGGCTGACCGATCCGGCGCAGCTCGCCAATGTCGAGCATGAGCACGCGGCCTTGTCCGCCGCGCGGGACGGCGCGATGCCGGAAGGGACCGATATTTCCGACAGTTTCGCCGCACTGCGTGCCGTGAACGAGGCCTTGTGGCAAATCGAGGACGATATCCGCGACCGCGAAAGGTTGAAGGACTTTGGTCCCCGTTTCGTGGAATTGGCGCGGGCCGTCTATACCAACAACGACGAGCGGGCCGCGATCAAACGCCGCATCAACGAAGCGCTCGGCTCGGAAATCGTCGAGGAAAAATCCTACGCGGACTATGACTGATCACGGACCCTCAGCACCGGATTTCAAGCACGGAGCATATACGGCATGACCGTCATCTATCCCGCCCGCCGCATCCTGACCATGAACCCGTCCAATCCGGAAGCCAGCCATGTAGCGGTGCGCGGCGACCGTATCCTGGGCGCCGGCAGTTTGGAAGAGCTCGCCGGCTGGGGCGAGTACACGCTCGATAACCGTTTCGCCGACAAGGTGCTGATGCCCGGTCTGGTGGAGGGCCACAGCCACGCCCAGGAAGGATCGATGTGGCGCTATGTCTATTGCGGCTATTTCGACCGCACCGATCCCGACGGCAAGGTTTGGCCCGGACTGGGGTCGCTTGAGGCGGTCATCGAGCGGCTGCAGGAGAAGGATGCGAAGATGGGCGCCGGTGAAGATCCGATCGGCGGATGGTCGCTCGACCCGATCTATTACGGCGACGTTCGAATGTCACGCGCGGACATGGATCGGGTCTCGACCGCGCGGCCGGTCGGCGTTCGGCATGCCAGCGGCCATATCATGAACGTCAACACCAGGGCATTGGACCTGGCCGGGCTGTTGCGCGAGGGAATCAATCATCCGGGCGTGCCGCTCGGCGACGACGGGCTGCCGACCGGGGAGCTCAAGGGCCCTGACGCGATGGAACTTGCCGCCGCCCATGTCGGGCTGGACCGCAAGGTAATGGCGGCCGACGCGTGGGGCCTACGCCAGTTCGGTCGGCTGTGCGTGCGGCAGGGCGTGACGACGGCGGCGGACCTGGCCAATCCGCTACCGCCGGAAGCGGTCGAAATGATGCTGCATGTGACGGAAGAGGCGGACTTCCCGGTGCGAATCGTCTCCCTGCGGCGATTCCAGGGCGTGACGCCGCGCGAATTGATCGACCGTTGCCTGGAACTGCGCGAGATGAGCACGGACCGGCTTCGTATGGGGCTGGTGAAGATACACGCGGACGGCTCGATCCAGGGCTTCACCGCCCGCCTTCGCTGGCCCGGCTATTACAACGGCGCGCCAAACGGGCTGTGGTATGCGACGCCGGAACAGATGCAGGAAATCTACGAAGGTGCGTTGGAGAACGATCTTCTGGTCCACACCCATACCAATGGCGACGAGGCGACGGCGTTGATGCTCGATACTTTCGAGCGCGCGCTGCACAAGGTGCCGCGGCCCGATCACCGCTTTACTCTGCAGCACTGCCAGATGGCGGATGCGGCGCAGTTCCGGCGGATGAAGAAACTCGGCGTATGCGTAAACCTGTTCTCCAACCATCATTTCTATTGGGGCGATCAGCATTACGAGAAAACCGTTGGCCCGGAACGGGCAATGCGCATGAACGCCTGTGCCACCGCGTTGCGCGAAGGCGTGCCCCTGGCGATCCATTCCGATGCGCCGGTGACGCCGCTCGGCCCGTTGTTCACAGCCTGGTGCGCCGTCAACCGGCTGACGCCGAACGGCCGTGTGCTGGGGGAAGCCGAAAAGATCGGCGTCGAGGACGCGCTGCGCACGATCACGCTGGGCGCGGCCTACACGCTGAAGCTCGATCACGAGGTGGGATCGATCGAAGCCGGCAAGCGGGCGGATTTTGCCGTCCTCGAGGATGACCCCACCACAATCGGCGGCGACGCTCTCAAGGATGTCCGCGTCTGGGGGACGGTACAATCCGGCCGGGTCTTTGCGGCCGAGGAAACCTGACTGTGGCGGAAGCGGTGGCCTCGCTACCGGTTACCGTGATCGGCGGCTATCTCGGCGCCGGTAAGACGACCCTGGTCAATCGCCTGTTGCGGCAGGCGGATGGGCTGCGCCTGGCGGTGCTGGTGAACGAATTCGGCGAACTACCGATCGACGCCGATCTGATCGAAAGCCGCGACGAAAACGTCATCAATATCGCCGGCGGCTGCGTCTGCTGCTCCTATGGCAGCGACCTGATGGCTGCGTTGATAAACTTACTACAGGTAGAGCCGGCGCCCGATCACATCCTGATCGAAGCAAGCGGCGTGGCGCTGCCCGATGCCATCGCGCAATCCGTTGGCTTGATCGCCCGGTACACGGTTGACGGCATCGTTGTTCTCACCGACGCGGAAACGGTGCTCGATGACGGGACCGACCGCTACCTCGCGGACACGATTACGCGGCAGCTCGCCGCAGCCGATATCGTCCTGCTCAACAAGGTGGATTTGCCGATGCCGGACACCCTCGACGAAACGAAGCGTTGGCTCGCCGAGGCATGCGGCGAGGCTCGTATCGTGGAAACGGAGAATGCGGCGGTCTCTCTGTCGATCGTTCTCGGATCGCGTCTCGGTTCTGCGGTCGCGCAGGCGCATCACCACAATGACATGCCGCACGCGGATCATCATGCCGCCATTCTGCCGGTCGAACGGCCGGTCGATCCTGATCTCCTGGCGCAATCGCTGGCCGACCCGAAACACGACTTGATCCGGTCAAAAGGCTTCGTGCGGGGAATGGACGGTAAAATCTACACGGTGCAGACCGTTGGCCGCCGGCGGAGCGTATCGGTCGCGGCGCAACCACCCGCGGAGATTGGCAGGGTCGTTTGTATTCGGCGAAACGATGCGATCGATTTGGATGGCCTCGCGGATGCCGTGGCGCGAAACTGCGTTTAGTCCGTCGCAGGCCCTCAGTTGTGGATGCGTGACGCGCTGCGGCTCCTATGGGTGCCGTCCTTCCTGTCCGCGTTCTTCCGGAGCCGCGTCTATTACGCATTAGCTGATCGTAAGGCCGCCATCGACGACGAAAGTGCCCCCGGTGGCGAATCCGGCGTCGTCGGACAGCAGGAACGCGATCCAGGGGGCGATGTCCCGTGGTGTGCCGAGCCGGCCCAGCGGCGTCGCGTCGACCATGGCCTGCCCGCGGCCGTCCGGATCGGGGTGATCGTCCCAATCCGGCGTCCGTTCCAGCGCGCCGGGACAGACCGCGTTGCAGCGGATTCCATGCTTCGCGTAATGCACGGCGATATGCCGGTTCATGCCGAGCAGACCGCTCTTCGCCGTCATGTAGGAAACGTTCGGCGCGCGGCCGTTCAGGGCGGTAATCGAGCTGACGATGACGATTGCGCCGCCGTTTCCCTGCTCGATCATCCGTGCCAACCCGTGCTTGCAGGTGCGAAAGACGCCGCGCAGATTGACGTCCTGGGTCCGGTCCCATTCATCTTCCGACATCTCGAAAAGGTTCACGTCCGTTTTGTGCCGCTGAACGCCCGCGTTCGCGACGACGGCGTCGAGCCCGCCGAACCTATCGACGGTTCGGGCGACCGCCATTTCGATATCGCCTTCCCGTGTCACATCGGTTTCAAGCGCCAGCGCCTTCCCGCCCTTTTCGCAAATTTTCGCTGCGACCGTCTGGACGCCGGCCGCCGGAATCCCCGCGAGCGCGACCGCCGCGCCCCGCGCGGCCATATATAGCGCCGTTTCGGCGCCGATACCGCTACCGCCGCCGGTGATCAGCGCGGTCTTGCCTTGGAAATTCACATAAAGCTCCTAGCGCCCATTCTTCGCCCGGCTGTTCTTGGCGACGGAAGCTTGTTCGGGCATATCCCGGGCGGCGGGGACGACGCGCACCGAGAGCGGTTCCGTCCGTCCACGGATCACGACTTCCTCCTCGTTGAACGACGAAAGGTCGACGCCCGACCGCTGCACGGTAACGTCCGACACGACGAGCTCCGCGCCGTACTCCTTCGTCTGCGTTTCGAGCCGGCTTGCGGTGTTGACGGAGTCGCCGATTGCCGTGAGCGAAACCGTCTCGCCGAAGCCCATAGCGCCGACGATGGCGGGCCCGCAATGGATTCCGATTCCGATACGCAGCGGTTCTTCCAAATCGTTGACGAGCGCACGGTTCAGTTCCGCGATTCGTAATCCCATTTCGCGCGCGGCCGCGAGCGCCGCCTTGCTGCCCGCCTCGGGACCGTCTTCGATCCCGAACAACGCCATCACCCCGTCGCCGATAAACTTGTCGAGATGTCCGCCGCAAGCGCTCACGGCCGAACCCATCGCGTCGAAATACCGGTTCAAGAGGAATACCACGTCATAAGGCAGTTTCTTCTCGGATAGTTTCGTGAAGGCGCGGATGTCGGCGAACAGGATGGCGATTTCCCGCTCCTGCCCCTGCAGATAATCCGGTTGTGGAAAACCGTCCTCGGCCCGCGCCGTCATCGGCAAGAGCCTCAACACTTCGACCTCGCCGCCGGTCGGCCGCACCTGACAGGCGAGGCGGACCTGTATTCCCGCATTGACCCGGTCCAAGACCTTCTTTTCGGCATCCGAGGGATCCGGCAGATTTTCGAGTCCCCGCGTCACCCGCACCCGGCAGGTCGAACACCTTCCCCTGCCGCCGCAGACGCTGGCATGCGGGACGTTGGAGGCGCGGCTCGCCTCGAGAATGGAACGGCCGGGCGGAAACTGAATCGAATAGCCGTCGTCGTACTTCAGCCGCACGATGCCGCGCCACCGTTCCACGGCGGTGCGCACATACCGCAAACCGAAAGCGCTGAGCAATAAAACAACGAACCCTATGGTGACGTTATTTTTGATCTGCGCCAGTTCCGCGATTTCGTTCGCATCCGGCCAGCGCACCCGGGTCTGGAATTGGGCGAACCATGCCGGATCCGACGCGAGCGCCACGACCGCCTTCGAACCTTGCATCGCGCCGGCCAACGAAAGAGCCGGAATCAGCAGCGCCAAGGCGAAAAAGACCGGTTGCCAGCTGCGGTACCATGGCTTGAGATGCAGCCAGTGATAGATTCCCAGACAGCCGTGAATCCACGCGGCGAAGAAGACCACTATCTGGCGGACGCCGTTCATCGGATCGACATGCCACAGCGCGGCCATGACGGTGACGTAGTCGACCCGCAAGTCGAACATCGTTCCCGCCGCCCGCGTCCCCAGCACATGGCCGATGAGCAGCAGCGGAATAGTGAATCCGAGGACAAGCTGCAGCCCTTCCTCGAACGGGATTTTCAATCGGCGGCGCTGATAAATCGCGAACAGGGCGAGGACGGCGTGGATGATCATGGCGCCGTATAGGACGGTGGTGCCGACAGGCGACCACCACGGCGCGTGCAAGACGTCGCGGGTCGCATTCATGGCGTCGAGCGACCAGAGCCCCGCCATGTGATTGATGAAATGCAGTGTAACGTAGGCAAATAGGATCAGGCCGGTTATAAGGCGTAGTTTCCGAACCACAGTCAAATCCCTATCGGCCTAGAAGGGTACTCGTACCTTGCGGAGGCTATCACGATTCGTTTGCAATTCTAGTGCCGGACAGCCCTTGTTAAACGCTTTACAAATCCGATTTCAGAACAAGAATAGCCTCGCTTCGAAACGGGGAATGCAGGACGGAGCGGTAGGAGAATTGCACCTATGAGTATGATTGAAATTGAAAGCCTGACCCGGCGGTTCGGTGCGTTCGTCGCCGTGGATCATATCAGCTTCTCGGTGGAGCGCGGTGAGGTGCTCGGTTTCCTCGGGCCGAACGGGGCGGGCAAATCGACCACCATGAAAATGATCACCGGATTTCTCGCGCCGACGTCCGGCAGCATCCGCGTCGAGGGTTTCGACGTGCAGCGCGATCCGATCGCCGTAAAAAGATGTGTCGGCTATCTGCCGGAAGGCGCGCCGCTCTGGGCGGATATGTCGGCCGGCCGGTTTTTGGAGTTCGTTGCCGGTGTGCGCGGCCTTTCGGGTGCGGCGCGGGTCGAACGGATCCGCCATGTTGTCGCGAAGACCCAGATCGGTTCGGTTCTGGCGCAACCGATCGACACGCTGTCCAAGGGTTTCAAGCGCCGGGTCGGTTTGGCGCAGGCACTGCTGCACGATCCCGACGTTCTGATCCTGGACGAGCCGACGGACGGCCTCGATCCGAACCAGAAACACGAAGTGCGTCAGTTGATCGCCGAGATGTCGGAGGAGAAGGCGATCGTCATTTCGACCCATATTCTCGAGGAGGTCGAAGCGGTCTGCACGCGGGCTATCATCATCGCGGACGGACGGATCGTCGCCGATGCGACCCCGGCGGAATTGCTGGCGCGCTCCGATCAGCACAATGCCGTATCGTTGCAGATTACGGGTGACATCGGTATCGCGCGGCAATTGCTGCAGGAATTGGCGGTTGTTTCATCGGTCGAGGTCGCGAATCGAAACCGGCTCTTCGTCCGGCCCAAAGGCGGCGCGCAGATCCTCAACGAGGTAGGGGTCACGATGCGCAACCATGACATCATCATCGAAGAGATCCACATCGCGAGAGGCCATCTGGATCAAGTTTTTCGCTCCATCACCGCGGTGCATTAAATGACCAACACACTGTTCGTTGTCCGGCGTGAGCTGGCCGACTATTTCGCGACGCCTGTCGCCTATGTCTTCATCGTTATCTTTTTGGCGCTGCTGGGGGCGTTGACCTTTTTCATGGGCAGCTTCTTCGCGCGCGGGCAGGCCGATCTTTCGGCGTTTTTCCAGTTCCATGCCTGGGTGTACATGCTGCTGATTCCGGCCATATCGATGCGCATGTGGGCCGAGGAGCGCAAGTCCGGCACGATAGAATTGCTCATGACCTTACCGCTATCGCTGAAGCAGGTCGTGATCGGAAAATATCTGGCCGCGGTGATCTTCGCGTCGATCACCTTGGCGCTGACTTTCCCGTTTTGGATAACGGTCAATTATCTGGGTGACCCGGATAACGGGATCATCTTCGCCGGCTATGTCGGGAGCCTGCTGATGGCCGCCGGATTTCTGGCCGTCGGTTCGTTTATTTCCGCCCTGACCAAGAACCAGGTCGTTGCTTTCGTTATGACCACGGCGTTGTGTTTCGTGCTGATCGCCAGCGGCGCGCCGATCGTGCTTGGTTTCTTCTCCGGCTGGGCGCCCAAGATCGTCGTCGAGTTCATCGCATCGCTCAGTTTCCTGACCCACTTCGCGGATGTTTCGAAAGGGGTGCTGGATTTACGCGACGTGATCTATTTCCTGTCGCTGATCGCCGTTTTCCTGTTCGCCAACATGCTGGCGGTCGACAGGCTGAAAGCGGAATAGGGGGCGGCGCGATGATCAGACAATTTCTGAACCGCAAGGGCGGCTGGATAATCGGGATCGCGGTGGCGCTTGCCGCGTTCGTGGCCTTGAACGCCGGTCTTTCCAACCTGACCGGGATGCGGATCGACCTGACCGAAGACCGGCTTTACACGCTGTCGGACGGCACGCAACGCATTCTCGACAAGATGACCGAACCGGTCGCGTTCGAGTTCTACGTTTCGCAGCGGCTGGTCAAGGAAGTCGCCATCTATGGCAATTATGCCGGCCGTGTCCGCGATGTCGTGAACGAATTCGCCGCGGCCTCGAATGGTAAGCTGACCGTGAACGAATTCGATCCCGAGCCCTTCTCGGAGACCGAGGATGCGGCGGTCGGCGCCGGGGTCACCGGCGTGCCGCTCGATGCGAGCGGCGAGAAGGTCTATTTCGGCGTCGCCGCCCGGTCCGGCAAGCGGACGGGCGTCATCGGCTTCTTCCAGCCGCAGCGCGAGGCGTTCCTCGAATACGATTTGGCGCGCATGCTGGAAGGCCTGACCAATCCGAAGAAACCGGTCGTCGGGGTCGTCACCAGTCTGCCGATGTTCGGTGCGTTCATGCCGCAGCCCGGACGGCAGAAGAGCTGGTTTATCGTCGATGCGCTGAAGGAAGGGTTCGAGATCCGCAACATCTTCGACCTCAAGAACGACCTGACCGACGAGATCGACGTTCTGATGCTGGTGCATCCGGTCTTGAACGATCAGGATCTTTACGCCATCGATCAGTATCTGATGCGGCGCGGCCGGTTGCTGGTCCTGGCCGACCCCTTCAGCGAGCTGGCCCAGCAGGCGGCCATGTCGGGCCGGCCGATAGCGCCCAAAGAGACGAACCTGAATAAGCTGACCGAAAAGTGGGGCGTCAAGATCGTCGAGGGGAAGACCGCGGGCGACATCAATCTGGCCCGCATCGTCAACGCAGGCAGTGAAAGCAACATGAGACCGGCGCCCTATCTGCTGTGGCTGACGCTCAAGGATGCCGCGATCGACAAGAAGGACGCGGTCACCCGCGACATCAACGCGGTCAATCTGGCGAGCGCCGGCGCCATCGAGGTGTCGGAGAATGCGGCCGTCAAGGTCGAGCCGCTGCTTTCCACGACGCCGCAAAGCCAGGTCTTCGATACCGAGCTGATCGACGTCCGCAAACCGAACGTCCTCGAATTCATCGAAAAGTTCAAACCCGGCGGGAAGCCCCTGACGCTCGCCGCGCGGATCACCGGAGCCGTGGAAACCGCTTTCCCGGACGGCCCGCCCAAGCCGAAGAAGCCGGAGGAAGTGAAGCCCGAGGGCGCCGAGGACGAGAAGAAGGCGGGCGCCGAGGAGAAAGCGGCGGAGAAGAAGGAAGAAAAACCGGCGGAAGTTCCGGAAGAAGAGAAATGGCCGCCGCACATCGCCAAGTCCACGGCGCCGGTCAACGTCATTCTGGTGGCGGACTCCGACATGCTGCAGGAGCATTTCTGGGTCCGGGTACAGGATTTCTTCGGTCAGCGGGTTGCGGCGCCCTTCGCGAACAATGGCGATTTCGTCGTCAACGCGCTGGAGAACCTGGCCGGTTCGGGCGATTTGATCACCTTGCGCAGCCGCGGCACCGCGCAGCGGCCCTTCAGCCGGGTGGAAGCGTTGCGCATCGAGGCTGACGCCAAATTCCGCGCGCGCGAACAGGTGCTGACCAAGCGGCTGGCCGAAGTGCAGAAGAAATTCGAAGAGGTGCAGAACAAGGCGGGCGGTAAATCGCAGGAAGGCGAAGCGGTCCTGACGGCGGATCAGCAGAAGGCTATCGACGACGAGATGGTCAATTTGCGGACCGACCTGCTGGCGATCCGCAAGGAGCTGCGCAGCGTGCAGCTCGAACTGCGCAAGGAAATCGAGGCGCTCGATTCGACCCTGCGCTTCCTCAATATCGGGTTGGTCCCGGTCCTCGTCGGCCTCTTCGCCATCGGCCTTGGCGTCGTCCGGACGCAGCGCCGCAACCGCGCGGTGCAGGGGTGAG
>CAYLTU010000066.1:6613-22195 GCA_964386465.1 uncultured Rhodospirillaceae bacterium | reverse complement strand
GACGCCGAAATTCGCGCAATTGGCCTGAAAATCCGTATTCTTCACGACCGACTAATTATATTGAGTATTATTTGCTTCCAGCTACCGCGATTCGTCCAGATAATCCTTGAGCGGCTTCATCGTGCGGCAGACTCGCGCGATATGCGTCAGGAATCCGGGTTGGACCAAGCGGTCGTCGTCGAAGGGATGCCGCGCCAGGAAACTCTTGTGGCGCAGCAGATCGATGTCGGGATGGTCCTTTGAGTAGCCGCGCGGTGCGGTCTTGACCGCTTCGCCCTGTAGTACGCCGAAATTAGCCTTGAAGGTGCGGTCGGCGAGGATAGCCCGCAATTTGCGGCTGTTCAGCACGATCCGGTCGCGAATCGCGTTCAACCACTCCGGTTCGGGGCGAAAGGCGCCGCCGCTGATGCGGCAGAGCCCCGGCTCGACGTTCAGGTAATAGCCGGTGCGCAGATGCAGCGCCTTGCTGCCGCCCGGCAGGATGCGGGCGCCGAAATTCGATTTGAACGGCGTCTTGTTGTTGGAAAACCGCGTGTCCCGGTAGATTCGGAACATGCAGCGTCGCGGGTCCATGCCGGCGACGCTGTCGTCGAATTTCTCGATCTCCATCAGCCACACGCCGATGAATGAGATGAAGTCGGCGCGCGCGTCCTCGTAGCGGTCGCGGTTGTCCTCGAACCATTCGCGATTGTTGTTCCGGCGCAGGTCGGCGATGAAGCCGAAGGTGCCGATGTCGAGGTGCGGCATGTTTGGTACTCTGGAAAGCTACGCTTAATCGTCCATCGCGCCGTTCAGGAAGTCGCCGAACGGTTTCATGGCCTTGAACGTCTTGGTCGCGTGCTTCAACAGATCTTCAGCGAACACGGTCTTGTCCGCCATGTTGTGCACCGCCAGGAAACTCTTGTGGCGTAGCAGATCGATTTCCGAATGGTCCTTCGGGTAGCCCTTCGGTGCGGTCTTGAGTTTTTCACCTGCGACTTCGCCGAACGCAGCGCGGAACGCTTTGCTTTTCAATACTTTCTTCAGCGGCGTCGCATCCGCGTCGATACGGCGGCGGATGGCGTTGATCCAGGCCGCGGGGGGCTGGTGCGCGCCGCCGGCCAGGAAGCAGTTTCCGGGCTCGATCTGGATATAGTAGCCCGCCCGCTGGTGGACGTTCTTGCTGCCGCCCATCAGCATGTGTGCGCCGAAATTGGTCTTGTAGGGTGTTTTGTCCTTGGAAAACCGCGTGTCCCGATAGATCCGGAAGATGCATTTCTTCGGCTCCAGTCCCGCGACATTTGGGTCGAACGCTTCGATCTGGGGCAACAGGGCGCCGATAAAGGATTCGAAATCCGCGCGCGCCGCATCGTATCGGTCCTTGTTGTCCTGGAACCAGGCACGGTCGTTGTTGCGCTTCAGATCGGTTAGGAACCTGCCGGTTTTCGGATCGAGATGGGCCATCGCTATAACGTTCTCGTAAATGCTAATGCGGAACTTGCAAGTTCCTCCCAAGCATCGCTTTGGTCTTCGCTCACCGTGTACCAGCCTTTCAACGGACCTTTCGTTTTGAAGGGATTGAGCGGTTCGAAATTAATTTTGCCATGCGCGGCCGGATCGAAGTCGCGTCCCAGCCGAAAGCCCATCCCTTCCTTGGCCTGAAAGGCGAAGACCTTGTCGCCGTATTTCAGGCCGGGCGAGCTCATCATCCGGCCCAGCGACACATTATCTTCGGCCGCAGTCAGTGTCGCGGTGATGCGCTCGAACTTCGCTTTGCCTTGATCGTTCATAGGACGCCTGTTCAATCGTTTTGCTAATCTGTACCCTTTACGGCAGGCAGCGGTAAGATTGCCATGGAGGCTTCAAAAATGGAAGTTACCAATCGAAATCGATGGGCCGCGAAATTCATGGCGTCACGAAAAATCCGACCGAAACGTTCGCATTGTCCGATCGCCTCCTGGCTCGACGTGTTCGGCGATAAATGGACCCTCGTCATCGTCCGTGACTTGATGGCCGGCAAGCGCCGCTACAACGACTTTCTCGATTCACCGGAAGGTATCCCGACGAATATTCTCGCCGACCGGCTGAAACGGCTCGAAGCGCAGGGGATCGTGACGCGAGAGCGATACTTGGAACGCCCACCGCGCTACGAATACATTCTGACACGACGCGGCGCGGAGCTCATTCCGGCGTTGCAGGCCATTGCCGGCTGGGGCCGCGAACATGTGCTGCGGGCGTGGGAGACTCCGGATTGGTTCGATACGGCCAAGCCCGAAACGTTTGCGCCATAGCCGAACGTCTATCTAAATGCCGATGTGGCCCAGGATCTTGCGGGTCAGCGCATCGTTCGGATCGACCATATTCTCGATGACGGTGAAATGGTTCGCGCCATCCGATTCCATGTAGTCTATCGAACTGAGCTTATCGCGCCATTTGTCGCATAGATATTGCGATTGCCGCCGGAATTCCGCGGTTTCCGCGCCGCCGGCCGCGACGGTCATCGGCATGTCGTATCCGGGATCCGAATTCGCCGGACTGTTGCGAACGGCGCTTTCCGCGTCAAGATGGACGTCGTCGTTTACGGAGGTGAGCAAGAGCGGTTGCAGGTCGAACAAACCGCTGATTGGCGTGGCGCTTTTCAGTAAATCTTTCGGCAGGCCGGGTTCGTAATCGGGCCAATCGGTCGTCGCCACCGCGGCGGTCAAGTGTCCGCCGGCGGAATGGCCGAAGATATGCACCCGGTCGGGGTCTCCGCCATAGGACACGGCATTGCGCCAGACCCAGGCACAGGCGGCACGTGTCTGGCGGGTTATCTCGTCGATCGTGACTTCGGGGCAGAGCGTGTAATTGATCGATGCGACCAGGACGCCGGCATCGACGAAGGGTTTCGGCAGGAAGGCGTGGTCCTTCTTGTCGAGGGCGCGCCAGTATCCGCCATGGATGAAGATCAGGACCGGCGCGGCGTCCGTCGCGGGCTTGAAGAAGTCGAGCGTTTCTTCCGCGCGCGGACCGTAAGCGATGTCGCGCACGCAATCGCTTTCCGCGTAGTAGGCGTCGCTGTTCGCGGACCAGCGCGCCAGAATTTCGTCGGTTTCCGGCACGGCGAGGCGTGGTCCGTACTGAAACTCCAGCGCTTCCTGGTCGTAGTCGCGATACACGGCTTTGCTCATCGGGTCCCTCTCGGTACTCTTCTCATCGAACTTTACTCATTATGGCAAAAGCAGCAGAGGTTTGCATGCGGGTGATTACGGAGCCGGCTCGAAACGTTCCGGTTGTCGCGGAAACCGAAGTCCTGGTCCTGGGCGGCGGTCCGGCGGGGATCGCGGCGGCGGCTGCTGCGGCGCGCACTGGCGCGCGGACGATGCTGCTGGAACGTTACGGTTTCCTCGGCGGAATGGGTACCGCGGCGATGGTGACCAATTTCTGCGGTCTGCACGCCTGCATCAACGGGTCTATCCAGCAGATCGTGCATGGCGTCGCGGATGACATCCTGGAACGGTTGGCGCGCCTCGACGGGCTCAAGGAACCGCACGAGGTGGCGGGGCCGGACGGACTGAAGACCGGAGCGCAGGCCTACGATACGGCGGCGTACAAGGTCGCAACGGACGATCTTCTGGTCTCCGCCGGCGTCGATGTCCGTTTCCATACCTTCGCGGTCGATGCCGCCGTCTCGGATGGCCGCATCGAAGCGGTCTTGATCGAAACCAAATCGGGCCGCGCGGCGATCGCGGCGGAGATGTTCATCGATTGCTCCGGCGACGCGGATCTGGCCGCCTGGGCCGGCGCGCCATTCGAGAAGGGCGGAAGCGATGGGTTCATGGCATACCCGACCATGATGTTCCGGATCGCCAATGTGGACACTGGACTGGCAATGGCGGAAGGACGGCCGAACCTGAAGGCGTTGATCGCCGAGGGCAATGCGAGTGGCGACTACACCCTGCCGCGCAAGGCGGGCATCATCAACGCGCAGGCGCACGAAAACGAGTGGCGCGCCAACCTGACCCAGATCAGCCGCGACGGCGCACCGGTGGATGGGTCGGACTGGGCCGATCTTGGTTTCGCGGAAGTCGAGGGACGGAGGCAGGCGCTCGAATATTTCCGTTTCATGAAGGACATGGTGCCCGGTTTCGCGGACAGCTATATGCTGGAGTTGGCGCCGCAGATCGGCATTCGCGAGACGCGGCGTATCGTCGGCGCCTACCAGTTGACCGGCGAAGATGTCCTCGATTGCCGCGATTTCGAAGACAGTATCGGCTGCAGCGGCTGGCCGCTGGAAACCCATGTGCTGGGCGATGTCGAGTGGAAGTTCCTCGGCGGCCGTGGCTACCACCAGATTCCGTACTCGACGACCTTGCCGACCGGCGTCGACAATCTGCTGGTGGCGGGACGCTGCGCCTCGACGACGCAGGACGGCCAGGCCTCGCTCCGGGTCAGCGGCCCCTGTTTCGCCATGGGACAGGCGGCGGGCACGGCTGCGGCCATGGCGAATAAGGCGGGCCAGGCGCCGGCCGAACTCGACGTGGCGGCGTTGCAACGGCGGCTGGCCGCCGACGGCGCTTTCATCGGCGATACGGGAATGTAGAAACAGTGACATCTTTCAAGGAATTGCGACCGTCCGCGCGGGTCGGCGTGCTGGTGCCGACATCGAACCCAACGGTCGAGCCGGAGCTGCAGTATCTGGTCGGTGACGATATTGCGCTCTACGCGGCCCGGTTTCCGTATACACCGGACCTCGACCTGGAACAGCGTATCGAGCGCTACCCGGACGTGTTCCTGGCTTGCGCCAAGGCATTCGGTGCGATTGAGCTGAACGCCTATCTGGCCGCCATGACGGGCGCCTCCTATCGCCTGCTGCGCGACGGCGACGACGCCTTGTGCGAGAAGCTGAGCGTCGCGACGGGGACGGTTTCGACGACGGCGTGCCGGGCGATCCGGCTGTCTCTGGAAGCGTTGAAGGCGAAGAACGTCGCCCTGATCTCGCCGTATCCCGAATGGCTGACGCAGCGCGCCGCGAAATACTGGGAGGATTGCGGGTTCGATTTGACCCAAGTCGTGATGATGTCGGAGGAGTTTCGCGCCTACGAGATGGAAAGCGACGAGGTTGCCGCCGCGCTCGATCGGGTCGACGACACGCGGTGCGACGCGATCGTTATGACCGGGACCGGGATGCTGACGATTCCGGCGATCCTGGAACTGCGCGAAAGGGTGCAGGCGACGCTGCTCTCCTCCAACCTCTGCGCCGCATGGTGGATCATGGACACTGTCGGTTCCAAAGGCTCGGATGCACTGGCTGCCGCCTGTCCGGCCCTGCAAGAGATCCTTCGCTAAGGCCTACTCTAAAATTTTCACGACCGCCTGCCGCGCAAAGGGGCAGAAGGACAGGTATTCGTAGGTCCAGCCATACTGCTCCACCGCTTCCTGAAAAGCCTTGAACTCGTCCTGCCGCCAATAGGGATTGCAGAAATATTCGTCGAAGGCGATGACGGTGCCGGGCACGATCCGGTCGTGCAGCAGGTCGAAGATCGTCTTGGTGGCGCTGTAGATGTCGCAGTCCACGTTCATGAAGCGGATCGGTCCTTCGTGGGCCGCGGCAAATGGCGGGATGGTATCCTCGAACCAGCCGACATGCAGTTCGACATTGTCCGGAACCTCGGGGATCTCGCCATGCGTCGTGTAATCGCCGACGGGGTTCTCGTGCCAGGCTTCGGGCAATCCCTGGAACCCGTCGAAACCATGTACCGCGCCGTTTGTTTTGGCGGCGATCTGCCGGATGGACGTTCCGAACCGGACGCCGAACTCGAGGGTTAAGCCGTCGATCGTGGCTGAGGCTTGCGCATGGGTATGCGTATCCGGGCCCGTTCCGAAGACGCGGATCGACGGGTTTTCCTGAATCTGGCGCAGCGCGTAGTCCCAGCTGTCCAGCCAGTAATTGTAGCCGTTGCCGTCCAGCGTAACCTTGTCGAAACTGGCGATCGCGGCTTCGTCGTCGCCTTTCTGTTCCAGGCACATGGCGTGGAAGAATTGCGCCTTGCCGTACTCCGGCTCCGCATCGAGCGCCGCGTCGAGGGCCGCGATGGCCGGGTCCAGCGCATCGTCCCGATACAGGACGGCATGCAGGTTGAACTGTGAGGATGCATGCTGCGGGTCGATTTCGACAGCCCGCCGCAAGGCGGTCTCCGCTTCTTCCTTGCGGCCGAGTTCGATGAGAGCAAATCCCAGATTGTTGTAGGCGGAAGCGTCGTCCGGCAAACGCTGGGTGGCGTTTTGGTAGGCTTGCTCCGCTTCGGCGATCTTGCCGTAGTCGCTCAGCGCGTTTCCCAAGCTGTAATAGGCGAGCCCGAATTCCGCATCGAGCGACAGGGCGTGTTCGTAACGGGCGATCGCTTCGACGATTCGGCCGTTCGCACGCAGGGCGATGCCGTAATCCACGGACATTCCCGCATTGTCGGGCGCCAGTTCGATGGCGCGCTGGAACGCGTTCAGCGCGCCGTCGGCACGCGCCAGACCCTGCAGAATGTTGCCCTGCTGGCTGTGCGCTTTGGCGTTGTCCGGTTCGAGCCCGATCGCTTTCTCACACGCCGTTGCGGCCGCTTCCAGGTCATTCTTAAGGTACAGCGCGTTCGCCAGACCGAGGTGAAGATCGACGGCGCCCGGCGTCAGGACGATCGCTGCGCCGAAACTCACGGCGGCTTCATCGGGCGCATCGATCTCCAGATAGGCATTGCCGAGGTTGGCGTTCGCCAGCGGGGACTTTGGATTCAGCGAGATGGCGGTCTTGAAGCTTGCGATGGCATCCTCGATGCGGCCCAGTTTCCGCTGCACGGTGCCCAGATTAACGAGCGTATCCGGATCGTCCGGCGTCAGCGCGAGCGTTTCGCGGAAAGCTTTTTCGGCGTCCTCCCAACGGCCTGACTCGTCCAACGCGTTCGCCAGGTTGAAGCGGGCGCCGGCGTCTTCCGGTTTGATTTTCGTGGCGGCGAGGAACGCGTCGGCGGCGGTCTCCGGTTGCCCCAGCTCCGCGGACAATATGCCCAGGAATTGCTGCGCATCGAAATGATCGGGGGCGGCTTTCGCGACGTTTTTGCAAACATCCACGGCTTTGGACAGTTCGCCTTGCTCGTAGAGCTGGCCAGCGATGTTTAGCGCTTCGGGAACACTAACGCGGCGCGGATCCTTCGCCGCTTGTCGCGCGCGCTTCTCCTGCCGCCGCCGCTCTTTCCTGCTCATTCGCTTTGCCTCGACCGTGTCTTCGTTTGCCGCCGATTACTAGAGCAAATCAGGAGGGATAGGAAATGCCTTTGGCGATTATCATTCGTCCTGTTTCTTTGCTCTATTTATTGAGAGCGATCGGATTCACAGGATTGATGCTCCGCACCGATCCTGATCCGATCTGTCGGTGCGGTACGCGTATGTCACGCCTCACCAAGGCCGGCAAGCGCCCGGCCGATGATCCTGGCGCCCTCGGCTTTGATATGGTCCAGCCATTCATCGGATTCGGGAGAGAACAGCGACCTGATATCCGCGCGCCGTTCCGCGGTCGTGCCGCGCGCCTCAAGATTCAAAATCCGTCCCATCGTGTAGACCCCGAACTCGACATGCGCCGCGGTCAAGGACAAATCCGTCAGGCGCGTACCGAAACCAAGCGCGAATAGATCCAGGATGGCGGGATCGTCGGTTTCGACGTCTTCACCGTGCCATTTCTTGAGGCGGCTGCTCGCATCGCTGGCGGCTGGATGGCATGACGCGATGGCAACCTCGCCATAGGGCCGCAGGCCCGTGTGGAACTCAAGCAGGGCCACATTCCGCGCATGTTCGATAACCTCCCCAACGATGGTGTCGCTCGCCGCTACCATCCAGGTCGTGTCCAGTACCGACGGTTTCGATGGGGCGGTATCCTCGGTGGATTTTTTGCCCGTCAGTTCAGCATAAGAGGCGAAACGCCGCGCGGCGGCGGACAGCACATTATCGCTCCAACTGCGCTGCGGTGTCCTGTCCGGGGCGGGTGCGCTACCGGTTGCGTAAGCTGCGGGGAGTACGGTGTGCATCATGATCAGCCCAACGTCATGTGGCACGTCGCGCTGACGTCCCGATGACAGCCACTCGGTCATGATCGTCGAACCGCAAAATCCCTCCTCGCCGTTCAGGCCACATGCCAAAACCAGCATACCGGGCGCGTCAGGCGAACCGAGGCGGGCGATGTCGATCCAGCACGCGTCGCTATCCGTTCCGACAAGATTCGGATTTCGATAGGCGGTCGTCGCCGCCCCCGCGAGACTGCAAGCGGCAAGAAAGCGGTTTCGCGCCGCAATGCGTTTCGCCGATGGGCTATCCGTTGCTTGCATATGCTGCATTGTACCGTGGGTGGGCCCACTTGCCGATAACTCCGAGGGGTATCATAATTCCCCCATGCGGTATGTTCTGGCCTTGATGGCGATGCTTCTGATCGGTGGACCGCCCGCGATTGCCGGACAGGACGATCCGCGCCTTAATCCCCTGTTCTCCCGCCTTCAAAAAACTAAGGATCCGCAGGAAGCGGCGCGGATTCAGGGACATATCTGGGACCTGTGGATGTATTCGGAGAAGGAAGATCTGAACGCGTTGATGAAACAGGGCAGCTTCGCGCTGGCGGCCCGCGATTTCGATCTTGCGCTTGAAAGCTTTGACGCCTTGATCGAACTTGCGCCGAACCTGGCGGAGGCGTGGAACAAGCGGGCGACATTGTATTATCTGATGCAGAACTATGAGGCCTCGGTGGCCGATGTGAAGAAGACTCTCGCGCTGGAACCTCGGCATTTCGGCGCAATCGTGGGTATGGGGCTGATTTATGAATCGCTCGGCGACCAGGCGGCGGCGCTGGAGGCGTTCCGGCGCGGGCTCAAGGTGAATCCGCACATGCCGCATATCAAGAAGAAGTCGGAGCAGCTCGCGCGCGAGCTCAAAGACCGTAACATTTGACTCCCGACCGCGATGAGTTGGCGGCGCTTAAGCTCAAGGTTGGTTCGATGGCGCGTTCGCCCGCGACGTTTCCGCGGGCCGGCGTATTCCAGTGGGGTGGATGATGGATGATCTCAGACGATTCTTGGAGAATACCACGGTTTTGCTGGTGGTGATCCTGTCGGCCCCCCTAGCGGCCCTGCTCGTCGCCATATTCCTGATCTATCTCTATATCCTGTTCGTGCCCGGCGCGGCGGGCGGCACCAGTGAGTTGCGCGACTTCTTCGCGATGATCTACGTCGTCATTTATCTGACGATCTGTTTTTTCACAGTCAAAGGTTCCTAACACCTCAGACTGATAATATAAGATTTCAGTCACTTAAGGCACTTGCGAAGTGAGCGAAACGTATGGCCAAGATTAAAACCGGATTTTCCGAACGCCTCGGCATCGATATGCCGATCCTCGGTTTCTCCCATAGCATCGATGTTACCGCGTCCCTCACCAAGGCCGGTGGAATGGGTGTCTACGGTATTGCGCACGATCCGCCGGAAGCGGTTCAGGCGCGAATTGACTCGATTCGCCGGCAGGTCGGTCCGCTGCCGATCGGCATCGATATCATGATGCCTAAAGGCATGCCTGAATCCGAAACCCTGGAGTCCGTTCGCGCCGGTTTGCCCCGGAACCATGTCGCGTTCGTCGACGGGTTGGCCAAGAAATATCAAGTTCCCGGGGCGACGGCGAAGACGTTCTACAATTCCGTGCTGCGGACGCCGTCTTATTTCGAAGGACAGCTGCAGGTGCTGTTGGGCTCGGATGTCGACCTTGTCGCATTCGGCGTCGGCTTGACGCCCGATGCCGTGAGCCGGTTGAAAGCCGCCGGCAAGATCGTCGGCGCCCTGATCGGGAGCCCGCGCCATTTCGACGCCTACCGCGATGTCGGGCTGGATTTCATCGTCGCGCAGGGCTCGGAAGCGGGCGGGCATACCGGAACGATCGGCACCATGGTTTTGGTGCCCGAAATCGTGCAATTGGCCGGCGACCTGCCGGTGCTGGCGGCCGGCGGTATCGGGCACGGCTCGCAGATTGCCGCGGCGTTGGCCATGGGCGCGCAGGGCGTCTGGCTGGGCACGACCTGGCTGACGACGGCGGAACATGCGCAGGGCGATCACGCGGTCGGCGACAAGTTGAGCGATAAGTTTTTTGCCGCCGGCAGCGGCGACACCCGGATCACGCGCGGCAGCAGCGGTAAGCCGCAACGCCAGCTGCGCTCCGCCTGGACGGAGGAATGGGCCGCGCCGAACGCGCCGGAGCCGCTCAAAATGCCCTATCAGCACGCCCTGGTCGGCGATCTGATGACCGCCATCGAGGAACACGAGGTCGACCCCTTGCTGCATTCGCCGGCCGGTCAAGGCGTGACGTGGAGTACGGAACGGAAATCCGTTTTCCAGGTCGTGCGAGAGCTGGGAGATCAGGCGATGGAAGGGCTCGAGCGCGTGCAGTCGATCTTTAGGGCTTCATAGTTCGAAGGGTCATTTTCCGGGAAAGCAGCCGACCAGATAGTCGCGTCCGCGCAGCATATCGTCGAGCGACCCGTAGGCGCTCATATAGTGGCCGTCGAAGCCTGTCGCCTCGACCCGGCTGAACATATCCGTGAAGTCGATAATGCCTTCGCCGGGGTACATGTGGTCTTCGTACTTCCCGTGATTGTCCGCCAAGCGGACCACGGCCATGCGTTCGGTCGGCATGCCGTCGAGGAATCCCGCGATACCTTCGGGAACAAGGGTCGCATGGTTGATCGTGAAGACCCAGGAGAGGGCCGGGGACGCGATGGCGTCGAAATAGTAGCGGCATTCCTCAACCGTATGGGCCAGATAGTTGACTTCGGCGTGTTCCGGCTCGCCATTCAAATTTTCGAGCAACAGCTTCACGCCCTTTTCTTCCGCATACGCCGTGGTGCGTTTCAGACGCTCCAGCCCCGCTTTCATGCGGATTTCGACATCCGACGTAAAATGGTAGCCCGCATGCACCTCGACCCATTCGGCTTTGAGACGTGCCGCCGCATCCACGTAGGCTTTCAAATAGACGTCGGTTGCGTCGCGGACGAAGGGAGAGACTTCCGCGATATTGACGGCGGACAACGTGTGCAGGCCGAGATGGACGCCGTTCGCCGCGCACTTCTCGCGGATCGGGGCGCAGCGCGCTTCGTCGAAGCTTTCCAGTGCATTCGGCGCCAGGTCGATCCGGCAGTCGATATAGGCGACGTCGTTGTCGAGCGCCCATTGCACCGCGTCCTCGACCGACAGGCGTTCACCGACATCGATGCCAATGCGGTTGTTGATATGCAAATCGAATTCCTCGTTTCACTTACCGGTGATGATGAACGCAAGGCTAACCGGACAATCGGAAACGATCCAGCGCTGCTATGTCTCCGCGCGTGACTTGACGCACCGGGACGAATGAGGGCAAATCTCGTCGCCTTCCGAAACGCGTATCCGGTCCCCGCCGTGCGCAACATCTGCATGGAAAGAATTCCTAATGCCAACATTCGAGCACAATGGAGCGTCCATCAACTATCGCGAGTCCGGTTCGGGCGATGTCCTACTCCTGCTGCACGCAGCGGGAAGCACGAGCGGACAATGGCGCGGCGTGACGCCGCATTTCGAGGACCGATACCGGGTTGTTGCGCCGGACCTGTTTGGCCATGGGCGGACGGATTTCTGGCCGGATCCGAAAACCTTGACGCATGACGATCAAGGCGACCTGATCAATGCCGTGCTGGAAGAGGTCGGCGCGAATTCCGTTCACATGATCGCGCACTCCTATGGCGGTGGTTCGGGCATTCGGCATCTACTAATGCGGCCCGCCACGGTCTGCAGCCTCGTTATCATCGAACCGATGATCGGCAGCCTGCTCTTCGAGCGCGAGGAGGCGCAGGCCATCGAGGAAGTGAATCTCATGTGGGACGGTTTTCTCGAGAACCTGGAGGCCGGCGGCCCGGAAGCGGCCTGGAAGGGGTTCCTCGACTTCCGCAACGGTGCCGGCACGTGGGAGAATTATCCGGACAAGACGCGCGAGAATTTTCTAAGCCGCACCGAAGGTCACGTCGCGAATATCTATGCGAACAAGAGCAACCCGACGACAATGGCCGAACTGGCGACGATCGCGGTGCCGACCCTGGCGATCCGCAGCGAACGCCCAACGCATTTCGACCTGCGCATGGTCGAACTGGTGGCCGAGGCGATTCCGGGCTGCGAATTCATAACCCTGCCGGATACGGAACATATGTGTCCGCTCACCCATCCCGACCTCGTGGCCGAGGCGATCGAGGGACATATTTCTAAGTTCGGTTAACCCGCGTCCTCGGCCCGGTATACCCGCGCGTCGATATCCGCCTGCCATTGTGGCAGGTTCGCCTCCCGCGTGCCCTTGTAGGGGTCGATAGAAATTGTCGAGGTCGATCGTCGTGTCCGGGAAGGCGTGGGCGCGGCCGGTCGGCTCCGGGATCTGCGTTCGGTAGCCAGCACTCGAAGTTGAGTGTGAACGTCCCCTCATCTTTGCACCGGGCCTAACAACAAACTTTGAATACGGTGTAATTCGGTAGGGTTCACATGTTCCGAATGCAAGTGTAGGATATTGATAGTTTCCATGAAGTCATCCGGAATAGGTGGCATGGAGGCGTATTCGGCATTCTGGCGTTGGATCGCGGCGGCTGTTCTTGCGACGGCAGCAATAGTGTTTTTTGCTCTCAATACTGAAAACGCACGCGCCCAAGACGTTGGTCCCAGTGGTTGTGTCATGTACTGCGGCTCTTCTTCCAGCGGTTCTTCCGCGCGCCCTTTAAGTGAGTACGGAGGCTTCTGGCGCAGACTGGAAAGGGCGCAAGAGCAACGCGAAGCCGAGTTGAAGCGGAAGCAAGCGCAGATCCGGTACGATAATATGATGGCGGAGAATAAGCGTTGTCTCGCACTATACAGTCAAAGCGACTGGTTTGGAGCCGAGGCCGCTTGTGAAGCCGCGCTGGCGAATTGCGATCATCAAGAAAACTGCGCCGTCATTCGCCGTAACCTCGCAGGTATTCGGGAGAAAGCGGACGAGAAGCGACGCGAACTGCAGACCATTGAAACCGCTAAACGGCGCGTTGAAGAATCGCGCGACGGTATGGGCAAACTCGTTGACACTCTCACCCATTCGGATCCCAATGTCGTCGACCTCACCTTTCTCCAACCCAACCAGACCATCGTGCTCAAGCCTTCCAAGGTGAAAGGCCGGAAGCGTGTCGCCGGCGCGATCAACATGAAGACCGAGCTTTTGCTGGACGCCATCGAAAAAGGCAAGGGCGACTGGCGGAAAAGCCTGGCGTTCCTGGAGGACTGGCTGGCCGGGAACCCGAGAGATGTGGCGGCGCGCGATGCCTATGCCTATCTCAAGGGCATGTACCGCGGCTATCTCGCTCGCGCGGAGTGGGCAAATTTGTACTACAAGCGCGGCATCTGGAGTTGGATGAACGGTTATTACGACCTCGCGGTCTCCGATTTGGCCGAGGCGGTGGCGAGCAACCCGGACGATATTGGCGCACGGCAATTGCACACCTTCATTCTCGGCCATCGCAACGCGAGCGGTTACTGCGACGATGGACTTTGCGTTCATCTGATCGAGGATTTGCCAGCGGATTTCGAGCCCGCCAAACTGGACTACATGGATGACCCGCGCACGGTCGCGCTGCGCGAGAGGGTGCGACGCGACCCGAAGGGGCTGCAAGGGCGGGCGCTTCTCCATTTCATCGACGGGCTCGCGGTCTACGCCAAGTTCGAAACGGGTACCCCCGCCGAAATCGACAGGGCGACGCGGCGGCGACTGATGGAGGGTGTCGATCGACTCGGGAAAAACGACTTTAAGGCTGCAGCGCGGATTTTTTCGGAGGTTTACGCCAAAGTTCCCGACGATAACGGTATCCTGTTTGCCGTCTACTACGCTCAAGGCCTTGAGTCGGGGTGGCAGTCTCGGCGCGGCGCCGACGCGAACATGCCCTGGGATCCGCGTATGCTGAAAACGATGAATGAGCTCTTGAGGGACTCGCTTGACGGCCAGATGTTTGGACGATTTTTCGGAAAGGACGAGGACCGTTCCGAACAGGAATACGTCAATTCCCAACTTGGTCGTCAGGAACTTGCCTACATAGCCGAGTTCATGCGCGACCCGTTCGTCGTTGGCATGGAGCGATCGAAATAAACGCCGTTCCGGCTATCCGGGACGGGTATCTGACGAGACACAGAGAGTGTTTGTCCATGGAGCGCTATCTCATCCGGGTGAGAGCATGGCTGCTATGCATCGTGGCTGCCGTCCTGGGTGCCTGCCAAACCGCGACAGGCGGCTTCGATAGCCTGGGCAGCAAACCGATCGAGCCGGTCTCGGCGCAGACAAGCCTCGAAAGAGGCGCCGCGGCGGTTAAGCGCGAGCGCTGGGACGAAGCGGTCGCGCATTTCGGCAACGCCTATCGGCGGAACCCGTATAACCCGATAGTCCAGTTCAACTACGGTTTGGCAAATGCTAAGGCGGGCAATGAGTTGGTCGCCATCGCGCTTTTCGACACTTTTATCGCGGCGGTTCCCAACGCCGCCAACAGGCCCCGGATCGAGCGCCAGATCGAGCGGCTCGAGACGGCGGCGGAGGGCAAGATCGCACGCCTTTTCGATCTTTCGGAGGAAAGCATCCGCAAGCTGCCGGACGGTCCGATCGCTCAATACGACTTGTCGCAGCGGAAATGGGACCTGTTTCACCTTATCGCATGGACGCAATTTGAAGCCGGCGATCAGGCGCGTGCGCGACGCAACCTCGCTACGGCGTTGCGTATGGTGCGGGCCGCCGACCCCGAGGCCGAGCAGATCGATCGGCAGCAGATAGAGTGGGACCGCGAGAGCTACGCACGGGAGAGTCGAAACTTCGGCACCGGAAAATTCCACTGGCTGTATACAATTGGAAATATGCAAGCCGAAGCGGAGGACTTCGACGCGGCGTTCGCAACGCTTCAGAAGATGGCTGACGACCACATGTCCCGCCGTGAAGTGCAGGGGTCGATCTTCTGGCGTAAGATCAGCCAGACGATTGCGGCGGGCGACCTGGACGGCGCCTTGCGGCTTTCAAAGCCGGGGTCATGGAAGGTGGCCCTTCCGGTACCGAAACGCACCTATTTTCTGTATGAATATGCAGCATCGGAGCTTTCAGAGGCGCTCATCAAAGCCGGGCGAGTCGCGGAGGCGATGATGCTGGAGCGCAGTATCGCCGTCTCGGACCGCGATAGCTTCCTGGCCGGCCAAATCGACGATCTGTTCAGGGCAGGGTACGGTAAGGAGGCTCGGCGACAATCGTCGTCCCTCATTCGTCTTGCGGAAGAGAGCAATAAGTGCCTGACGATGGGTGCATTCGCAGTCATAGGCAGGGTATCGAAGGCGTTGTCGATGGCGGTGAACCTCGGAGACAACGCATTCTACCCGACATTTGCCGAAACTTGCCTGACCAGTCTCGCATTGTCGTTCACATACGCTGGCGACGCCGCCGGCGCCGAGAAAGCCGCCGCACTCGCCCGCGAACGGGCCCATCCACGAAGCGAGGGCGGCGGCCCACGTTCGGTCCTAGCCACGGCATATGCCGAGTTCGCGGCCGGCCGGGTC
>CAYLTU010000066.1:0-6513 GCA_964386465.1 uncultured Rhodospirillaceae bacterium | reverse complement strand
CGGCCCACGTTCGGTCCTAGCCACGGCATATGCCGAGTTCGCGGCCGGCCGGGTCGATCGCGCCATCAAGACCGCGAAACGCGCCGAACGCGACGGAACGGACGCAGTGGCGCCCGTGTTCGGTGTCCAAGGGGTGTTTCCCGAGCACATTGTTCCGTTCGCGGCGTCCACCGGCCATCCCGATGTCGCTGAAGAAGTGGCGAAAGCGTGGGACGTGCAGCCGTGGCTGGCGACGATCGCCACCGGCTATGCGGCAATAGGAAAGTCGGCCGACGCGGCTCGCCTGCGCGAGGTCATCCGGTTGCGCGAAGAAGAAAAGCGGGCCGGGTGGACAGCGGCGTCGAAACGCCATGAGGCCCGGGTCGCGGCGTGGCTGAGAGCGGTGGACCGCCTCTTGGAGGACGACGTCTGGTTAGTCCAAGACGATTCGATCCTCGACATCGACAAATTCGTCGACAAGCTGAAGACGATCGATCCGGCCGAGATACCGATTCGTCTCGCACAGGCAGGACTGCTTTGGTCGCGAGAGCTCGTTCGGCTGAGAGCGCTGCGGAACCGGCCACAATCGTAATTGACCGCGCGCTATCCGCCCCGTGACGGCCCCAACCACGATTGGATATCCGCGCTATCCCTACGCCTCGACCCGGTACACCCGCGCCGCGGTGTCGTGGAACAGGGCGGCTTTCTCGGCCGCCGAGCAGCCGCTGGCGATGCGCTTGAAGGTATTCCACAGCACGTTGTAGCTGCAAGTTACCTTGTCGACCGGGAAGTTCGATTCGAACAGGCAGCGATCGGCGCCGAAACTTTCGATGCAATGGTCGTAATAGACCCGCGTCGCGGCGGCGAGTTCCTCGCTGGTCGGCGGTTTGTCCTGCTTGTGCCAGTTGAAGCCGTTCACCTTCATGTTGATGCCGCCGAGCTTGGCGACGACGTTCCCGCATTCGGCCAGCGCCGCGATGTCCTTGCGCCATTGCGGCAGGGATTCCTCGCGCGTGCCCTCGTAGGGCCCGATGCCGAGCGGGCCGCCGAAATGGTTGAGGATGATCGTCGTGTCGGGAAAGGCGCGGGCCAAATCCGTCAGTTCCGGGATCTGCTTGTGGTAGCACCAGCCCTCGAAGCTCATCCGGCGCGGCGCCAATTGCGCGAAGCCTTCGCGGAAGGTCGCGTCGGCGAACATGCCCGGCGTTGGATGGGTGTGCGAATTGCGCACATCCGGGCTCTCGTCGTACCCGCCCGCGTGCCGGATGCCGCGGAACCGGCCGCTGCCGGCGGCGATATGCGCGTCCAGCACATCGCCCGCCGCCGCGCCGAGATTGAGGTCCGCGAAGCCGACGATGCCGGCGGCGATCCGCGTCGGGCCGTATTGCCCCGAAGCGCTCATCGCCGCGACGCCGTTGACGAATTCCGTCTCGCCGACCGGCCGCAGCGCTTCCGGTCCGGTCGATTTGTACATCGACGCGCACTCGATGAAGATCGTCGAGACGACGTTATGCCCGCTGCTCGTGTCGGCCAGGACTTCGTCGAGCAGATAGCGGTTGGCGACCTGTTCGGCCCGGAACGCGACGCCGGGCTCGTAACCCGTATCCCAGAGATGGTGATGCGTATCGCAGATCGGCAGGTCGGGTTCGAGCGTCTCTTCGGTCGTCAGTGCGAGCCAGTCGTCGTTTTGGGCCATCTGTAAACTCCGTCGTGGCGTTCGTTTGCGGAAGCTTACGAAGAACGGCAAGCGCACGCTAGGGTCGAAAAAAAGGTGAGCCAGGATTCGGAGCCCAGCTCATTGACGGGAGCCGCAAAGGTTCGCTGCGCTATTCCAAACCCTACGTGAGGTTCCGAATTCACAGGTTACAAAGGTTCGGAATTGTCCCTGAACCATGTCGCCAAACTATCTTCCGGCAAGGCCCCTGAAGCCAGTTCGAGCATTGTAATCACACACTCGCTGTCGGAGGCGGTCAGCGCGTACCCGTTCAGCGCGAGAAACAGTTCGGCTGTCACGAGGGCGGCCCGCTTGTTGCCGTCGATGAATGGGTGGCTTCGCGCGATCCCGTAGGCGTAAGCGGATGCAAGTTGTGCGGTATCCGCGTCTTCGTCGTAGGCGGCTAGGTTCTGCGGCCGCGCCAGGGCAGACTCGAGCCCGCCCGGATCCCTGACGCCCGTCGCGCTGCCGTGCGCGGCAAGCTGTTCGTCATGCAGCGCCAGGACGACGTCCGCCAAGACCCAGACATGCGCTGTCATTTGGCCAGTTCGCGCAGAGCCGCGCGGCGGCGTTTCATGATCCCGCGGGCGGTATCCATCTGCGCGGCGAAGTCGGGGTCATAGGGTGTCAGCCGGTACCCGTCCGGCGTTTCCGTCAGGTAGACGTTATCGCCGCTATCGACTTTCATTCTGTCCCGAGCCTCCTTGGGGAGTACGAGGCCGACCGAATTCCCGATCTTCGAGAGCTTCAAGCGCATGGCGGCAATTTCCGAAAGTTAGTGAATATGTTCGTACAGTATATACATTAGTTATAACGGTGTCATTACGGTAAAACCTTGAATATGGGAGCGCGTCAGGCCTCGCGCAGTGCCTCGTTCGCGGTGGCGACGGCCGCGCCGCGTTCGATATCCCAGCCGAGATCGGCCAGTGCGCTTTCCAGATGCTCCAAGTCGGTGACGATATCCTCCTCGTCGACGGCGCCCATCGTGCCGAAGCGGATTACCGTACCGCGCAGCTTGTTGCGCGCGCCGGCGATGACGGTGCCGTAATTTTCGTAGAGCTGCCGCACGATCGGGCCGGCGTCCTTGCCCTCGGGTAGCTGAAGGACGGTCACCGTGTTGGAACGGATCGGCGACCGCGTGAAGACCGGCAGGCCGAGCGCAGCGGCACCTGCTTGCAGGGCCGCCGCCAAACTTTCGTGGCGCGCCAGCACATTCGTCAGCCCTTCCTCGTCGATCATATGCAGTGCCTCCTGCAGACCGTAGGCGAGGGAGACGGCAGGCGTGAAGGTGGTCTGCCCATCGACGGCGTTGTCGCGCGCCTTTCGGAAGTCCCAGTAGAAACGCGCTCGGGGCGCATCGCCGTCGATAACGCGCCACGCCTTTTCGCTGACGCTGACCAGGCCCAGACCCGGCGGGCACATCAGCGCCTTTTGCGAGGCCGACACCAGTATATCGACGCCCCAGCGGTCCTGCTGCATCTCGATGCCGCCCAGGCCGCTGACCGAATCGACGATCAGCAGCGCCTGTGTGTCGCGGACAATGGCGCCGATCGCTTCCAGGTCCGAGACCGCACCCGTGGAACTCTCGTTGTGGATGGCGATGACGGCGCGGTAGTCGGCGGATTCGAGCTGCAACCTCAGTTCCGAAAAATCGACGGCGTCGCCCCAGGCCACTTCCAGACGGTCCGCGTCGAGGCCGAGCCCTTCGGCGATGGCGGCGAAGCGATCGGCGAATTGGCCGTTGCAAATGAACAGCGCCCTGTCGCCGGGCGCCAGCGCGTTGGCCAGGCTCGCTTCCATCATGCCGGTGCCCGAGGCGGCGAAGAGCAGGACGGCGTTTTTCGTCCCCATGATCGGCTGCAGACGGGATTCGATTTCACGGACGACGGCACCGAATTCCGGTCCCCGGTGATTGACGACCGGTAGGGCGAGCGCCTGCCGGACCCGCTCCGGCACCGTCGTCGGGCCGGGCAGGCGCAGTCGGTAGGGTTGGCTCATCAGGCGGCGGCCTTGGCCTCGAATTGCGGCGCGACCTTCTCCATGAACATCCGGATACTGTTTTCCGTCACTTCGTAGGGCGAGGGGCCGATCCGGAACTGCAGAATGACGCCGCCGACTCCGATGGCGTCGATCTTCGCCAACCGTTCTGCGACGGTCGCGGGCGAGCCGCAAATGAGACTGTGTTCGGTAACGTTACGGGCCGCCACCGGCGCGGCGCCGGTTTCGACCGGCTTGACCATGGTCTCGCCGCGCTCCTTTAGGATTCGGGTGCGCATCCTGGGCCGCTGTACGCGCTGCGCCTCGAACAATGGGATGCCGATGCGCTCCGCTTCCGCGTCGGTCTCGGCGATGAAGATGTTGCGCCAGACCCAGGTCTCGTCGACCGCCTGCGCGACATGGGCGTCGTCGAAGCCGGACTCGCGCATCGTCTTGCGATAGAGGTCCATACGGTGCTGGGTGACCTCGTCGGTCTGGACATTCATCAGGAAGGGCCGCCCCTGCCGCGCCATATCCACCATCGACGCTTCGCCGGAACAGGCCCGGATCATGTAGGGGTGCGGTTTGGTGTAGGGTTGCGGCCGCAGTTTCGGCAGCCACAGGTCCCAGTATTTCCCCTTGTGCTCGTAGTTTTCGGTCGTCCACGCCTTGATCATGATCTCTTCGGACTCGAGCAGACGCTCCTGCGCTTCCTCCGGCGCGATCCCGTAGCCGCGATAGTCGTAGATATTGTACGCGGTGCCCCGGCCCAGACCGACGATCAGCCGCCCCTTGGACAAATGGTCGATCAAAGCCATCTGTTCCGCCATACGGATCGGGTGGTGCAGCGACATCTGGGCGACGGCGAAACCGAGCTTGATCTGTTTCGTAGCGGTGGCGAGCGCGGCCGCGAAGCTGACCGGATCGACATAGGCGCAGTTGCCGTCGAAATGGTGCTCGGCCAGCCACAGGACTTCCATGCCCAGCTGATCGCACAGGATGCCTTCCGCCAAGGCTTCGTCGATGACCCGGCCGTCCATTTCCGGTTCTTCAGCCTGCGGAAACAAGAAATTGCTGAACTTCACGGTGTTTCTCCCCTCTCGGATGAATCTTGCGTATCGGCCGAGGCCGCGAGAAAACGCGCCTTGCCGGCTTGAATGCGCTGCTCGATCACGTCCTGCACGACGCTGGACAGCGACTCGGAGCGCAGCAGACGCAGGGCTTCGCGGGGTTGTGACATAAGTACCTGGTTCCGAATGGAGTGCGCAGTATTGTCGATTGTTGACAATTATCAATAACAATTTGGTAACAAATAGAAATTTTCGTAGGGAGGCCCGAGTTTCAGGTGCAGACGGTGTATTCCGGGCTCAACCCGCTGAGGATTTCGGCGCCGCTCTTTCCGATGACGATCGTGTGGCCGAGGCTCATGGCGAGGTCCGCCTCGGCGTCGATCAGGATGGCGTGCAGAAACAGCACCATGCCGGGTTGGGCCACCAGCGGGTTGCCGCTGTACAGCATGGGCGGCACGTCCATCCAGGTCGGCCGGAAGCTGGCGCCGAGGGAGTATCCGCAAGCCGCCATGCGCGAGGCGCCGTACCCGGCCGCGTCGTACACCCGGCGGTGCGCATCGTCGATCTCGCCCAAGGGCCGGCCGGCGCGCGCCGCCTCGGTCATGGCCGAGAGCGCGTCGGCGGTCACATCGAACATGGCGCGGTGCGCCTCGCTGCCCGCGCCGATGGCGACGGTGCGCATCAGGCAGGCGCAGTAGTGCCGGTAGCTGCCGGCGAATTCGAGTGTGAGCTGGTCCTCCTGATCGAGCGTTCGGTAGCCGGTCGCCGAGCGGATCAGCAACGCGCGCTCGCCCGATCCCAATACCGGGCCCGAAGGTGCCGGATCGCCGCCGCCGGACAGGATCGCGGCCTGTCCCGCCGCCGCGATATCGCCCTCGAACGCGCCCGGTCCGGCGGTCCCCAGCATCGCCACGAGGGATGCGTCGGCCAGTTCCGCCGCTTTGCGCACATAGGCGATCTCGGCCGCCGACTTGCCCAGCCGCAGGGCGCGGACCAGATCCGAGGCGTCTTCCAGCCGGCACCAGCCCTCCAGGCTCGCCTTGAGCGCGTCGTATTGGTGCGCGCGCAGGCCGTAACTGTCGAGCTCGACGCCGATCCGCTCTCCCTTCAAACCTTTCCCGTCGAGTATGTCCCGCAAATCGTCCGTCGGGCTCGCCCCCTCCGCGTCGTACCAGACGCGAACATCCTCGATCACCGAGGTGCGGCGCGCCTGCTCCAGATCCGGCCGGCGGGTCAGCAAAGTGATCGGCTGGTCGTCCGCGGTCAGCACGGTGCACTGAAAGAAGACGTAGCCGCTGGTGTCGTAGCCGGTCAGGTAATAGTGGCTCTCCTGCGCGAACAGCAGGATCGCCGACAAGCCGCGCGCGTTCAGCTCGGCGCGCGCCGCGGCGATACGCGTTTCGAATTCCTCGCGTTCGAAATGCAGCGCCATCGCTAGGAGCCTGTCTGAGTAATGCTTACGGCCTGCATCGTCTGCTTCCTCCCTAAGGCTGCCAGACGATGACACGGATCGGCGTCGGATTGAAGCCGTTCGCCGGGTTGTTCATCTGCGGGCAGTTCGACAGCACCGCCAGCACGTCCATCTCCGCCCGCAGATCGACATAGTCGCCCGGCTTGGACAGCCCGTCGACGATGGCCATGCTGCCGTCGGTTTCGACCGGCACGTACATGAAGAAATTGATGTTGGCGACCACGTCTTTGCGCCCCAGACCGTGCGGTTCGAGGCCGCGAAGGAAGTTGTCGCGGCAGTTCGGCTGCCCCTCGACGCCGTAA
>CAYLTU010000065.1:0-22490 GCA_964386465.1 uncultured Rhodospirillaceae bacterium | reverse complement strand
CGAGCGACCCGGTTGTGCTGTCGCAGTCGGAAGTGAACGCGAGTTACGGCTCGGCGAGCAATGCCGGCGGCGGCCTGGCACCGCCATCGAACTCAGGCGGCAACCAGCAAGGCGGCCAGCCCGGGGGCGCCGGCGCACCCGGTTCGGAAAGCGGCAGCGAAGGCGAAGGCGCCGCTGGTGGCGAAGGCGGCCAGGAAGCCGCCGCCGAGGGAGAAGCGGAAGGCGAAGGAGAGGGCGAAGGAGAGGGCGAAGGAGAAGGAGAGGGCGAAGGCCGCGCGCTCGCCGATGGCGAAGGCGGAGAAGGCGACGGAGAAGGCGAAGCGGAAATTTCCCCGGAAGCAGGCGGCGAAGGCGGGGAAGACGGAGAAGGCGGCACCGACATTAGCGTATCGGGCGGCGCCTTTAGCGAAAAGCAAGTTAGTGAGGATGAAGAAGAAACAGATGAGGAGGACTTCGGCGAAGAAGCGGCACAGGAAGCCTCAGAGGGCGGTGGTTCCGGCAGCGACGACGGTGCCGGCGATGAAGAGGAAGAAGTAGTCGTCGTTGTCGAGGAAGAAGAAGAAGAACCAATCATCGAAGAAGAACTGGAAGCCGGCGTATTCGACTTCAGCGGTTCTCCCGAACCCGTGATTTTCACCGGCACGGACGGCGCGGACACCATCATCGGCTCGGACTTCAACGACTCGCTGGACGGCGGCGACGGCGACGACATTATTACCAGCGGCGCCGGCAACGATTTCGTCGAAGGCGGGCTCGGCGACGACACGATCATCGCGGCCAGCGGCACGGGCAATGACAGTTACGACGGCGGCAGCGGCACCGACACCATTTTCTTTTCCAGTGCGACCAACCCGGTCACCGTAAACCTCAGCTCGGGCTTCGCTTTCGGCGACGATATCGACAATGATAACCTGAGCAACATCGAAATCGTGGTCGGCGGCGCCGGCGACGACTCGCTGACGGGATCGAACAACGCCGGCGCCGGCGACCTCCTGTTCGGCGAGGGCGGCAACGACGTCATCAACGGGCGGGCCGGCGACGATCACGCAATTTGCGAACCGTACCAACTTCGACAGCGCGGTCGGGGCCACCACGCTGGAAGATTTCACACCCAACGCCCATTTCCCGATACCCTCGGGCATCCTCAATCAGTTTACGACCGAAGCTGGCCTCGTTGCCGGCGACATCGAGCCCGGCGTCACCTATTCGACACCCGTTGGCGTCGGAAGTTTCTTTAACATCGACGCCGGCGGCGGCTTTACCGGCGGTTTCCTGGATAGCCTCGGGACCAACAGTCCGCGGGCGCTTACCATCACCTTCGACTCGCCGACATCGGCTTTCGGGTTCGATACGAACAGCTTGATGGGGTCTGATTTCGACATCACCATCAATTTCTCTTCCGGAGGTCCCTTTACAGACACTCTCGCGGTTTCCGGTACGCCGTTCTTCGGTTTCCAGAGCGACCTCACCGACATCACGTCGGTCGTCATCCAGGGTAACGGCGGTGGTAGCTTCAACTACGCGCTCGACAATTTCTCATTTGGCGGCAGTGCGAGTGTCAATCTTACAAATGCCAATTTCTCGAATATCGAGCGGTTCGTCGGCAGCGACAGCGATGACATTTTAACCGGCGACGGGAACGGCAACACCCTCGACGGCGGTAGCGGCAACGACACGCTGCTGGGCGGCAGCGGAAACGATACGATCGTGTTCGGCGCCGAGGACGCCACGATCGACGGCGGCACCGGCACCGACACGCTGCTGGTCGACTCGGGGGGCAACAACATAGATGTCAGCGCGGCTGGCGCGCCGCAGAATTTCGAGGTGATCGACCTCGCCACAGGCTCCAACACGGTTACCGTCGAAAGCGACGATATTCTCAACAACACCGACACGGGCACGCTGGCCGTGATCGGCGACGCGTCGAACATACTGTCGTCCAACACCAGCTGGGCGAATAGCGGCACGGTCACGATAGACGGTGTCGCCTTCACGCAGTTCACCTTCGGCGGCGCGACGCTTCTGCTCGACACCCAGATGGCGTTGAGTTCGGATACTCAGAACTTTACTGGAAGCTCGAGCGCATTCTGGTTCGACAGCGAGAACTGGTCTCCGAATCTGGTACAGCCGATCGACGGCGACACCGCCGTCCTGAACAGCGGCGGCACTGTTATCTACGATTCCGATGCGGGCAACTCCAGCCTGGAGACCATCCAGGGCACGGACACGATCCAGATTTCCGGCGGCACGCTGACGCTCGACGATTTCGGCGGTACGAACACTATTTATGACGGCGACATTACGATCACCGGCAGCGGCTTCGGCGGTACAGACTCGATCCAGCTCACCCAGGACCTGACTGTCAACGGCAGCAATGTCGACATTCTCGGGAATGGAGGGATCACGGTCGAAGGGTTGACGACACTGGGCGGCACGATCTCGCTGGCCAACGACCTGACGATGTCCGGTACGGCAACGCTCCTGGACGGCCTGAACGTCCAGGATACAGGCGGCAACATGGCGGCGCTGTCGGACAATGACCTGACGGCCACGGAAGCAACCGTTACGATCGCCACGGCGTTCTCGAACGACGGACAATTCGACGGTTCCAACGCCGACATAACCACGGGCGATTTCGTCAACACGTCGAACGGCGACGTCTTCTTCGACACCGGCGGCTCGGCGTCCAAACTGACTTCGACGGGCTTCCTCACCAACGACGGCGACATGACGTTCGACTCGAGCGGCAGCGCGGAATCCGGGCAGGCGGACCTAGCGGTTTCCGGCGGCACCCTGACGAATTCGTCGACGGGGATCTTGACGTTCCTGAACGATCTGTTCGGGACGAGCCAGATCGACGCGCAGCTCGACAATCATCGACGCGCAGCTCGACAATCAGGGAATAGTTTCCGTCTCGGGCGACGGCGATGCGACGTTCAATTTTACCGGCCCGGTCAATTCGAACTCGAACCTGATCGAAATCGCCGGCACCGCCATCTTCAACCTCGACGGCGGCGAACGGTTCGACAACACCGGCCTGTTCGATATCACGGCGGCGTCGGCGCTCGGCGAACTGTTTGTCAATGGCGGAACCTTCAACCACAATTCCGGCGGCATCGTCCAGATCGGCCTTGGCGACGCGCTGCGCTTCGTCGGCGGCACGCTGAACCTGGACGGCGGTGCCATCAACGGTACCGGGATCTCCGGACTGGTGCAGCTCGACAACGCCGTGGTCGATCTGGGCGCGGATTTCACGGCGAACAGCAACCTGACCTTCTCGTTCCTCAACGGCTCGCAGATCACCGGCGCGTCGACCTTGACGAACCAGGGCACGATCGATATCGGCGCAGGCGAAACGCTGACGATACAGCAGGCCACGGTGATCATGGACACGGGCTCCGATGCACAGGTGGGAGCCGGTGGTTTCGTGAGCGTAGAAAACAACGCCAGTCTGAACTTCAACGTCGACACAACACTCGACAGCGGCACGACGATCAGTCTCGATAACGGCGGCGCGATCGGCGGCACCGCTACGCTCACGAACCAGGGCAAACTGAATTCCGCCAACAGCACGTTGACGATCAATGGTTTCGTCGACAACGAAGCCACCGGCATTCTCGACGTGCTGGGCGACACAACATTGGACGGAACCGGTACGCTGCGCAACGCGGCCGACCTGACGCTCGACGGCGAGACGATCGACCTTACCTTCGTACAGACCGGCGGTGCGGGCACCGCGGTGCTGGCCAACTTTTTTAGCGTCGGCGGCGCGCTCGTTTTCGAATCCGGCGCCAATATCGACACCGATCAGAACGACTTCTTCGTTTCGGGCGCGGGCACGATCGACAACAGTGCCGTGCTCGATTTGATCGACGACCAGTTCGCGGTGGCTAACATCACCAACCGCAGCGGCGGCGAGATCAGCCTGTCGGGCGGTACCCTGTCGCAGATCGACACGGACGGGCTGGTCGACAACCAGTCGGGCGCCATCATCATCGCCGACAGCAGCCAGAGCGAGATCGACCTGACCGGCGGCGGCGTGCTGCAGAACGCCGGCGACATCAAAATTACCGGCTTCGGTGACTCGCTGAGGGTCACAAATGGCGAACTGCAAAATACCGGCGGCATCGACATCGCAAACGGCGCTAGCCTCGACATCGTAGGCGGTACCTTGAGCATGCTTTCAGGTGGCGCTTTGACCGGTACAGGCTCGGTCACGTTGGCGTCGGAATTCAATGTCGGCGCCGGTGTGGACTTCACGCTTACGAACGCCGGTCCGGGCCTCGAATTAACGAATGGCGACATTTCCGGCACCGGCACGATGACGAGTGACAACAACGTTACGATGTCGACGTCGGGCACGCTTGACATCGACAGCTATACCAACCTCCGCAACTTGAACTTCGACGGCGGCAACTTCAACATCGGTGCAGGAATCAACTTCGCCAACAACGCGGGGGGCACGGTAACAGTCGACGCGACGAACGGCGCGACGACGGCAACGTTCGGGTCTTCGTGGACGAACGCAGGCGTTTTCAACATCACTTCCGATACCAACGGCAACGCACCGTCGGTTATCGTATCGCCGGGTCAGACCCTTACAAACACAGGGGAATTGCTTTTCGACGGGACGTCGACGTCGAACATGCTGTACCGAGGGGACCTGTCCAGCAGTGGATTGATCAATTTCGATTCCGGGCTCGCCGGGTTCGATGCCGGCATCTACAGCAGCAGCGGATCGCTAGACATCGCGGCGGCATCCACGGTGCAACTCGACTTCACCTCATCCGGATCGTTTGCAAGCACCGGCATCATCACACTGGGCGCTGGCTCGAATTTAAGACTCTTCGGCGGATCATTTACGAACGACGGTTCGACCAACTTCGGCACCGGCCAGCTCGACATTCTCAGCAACGGCGTCTTCACCCAAAACGTCAATCTCGGCATCGGCAGCGGCGCCCTGATCAATGTCGGTGCAGGCGGCACGCTGAACGGCAGCGCGCTCTTTACCAACAACATTGGTGCGACGCTCGCGTTGAACGACGGCGGCGTGCTGGCACTTGACACCAACAACACCGGCACCATCACGAGCAACAACAACGTTTTCACCGTCGACGGCACGTTGACCCTCAACAGCGGCGGCAATTTTGATTTGGCCGCCGGCGGCTCGCTCCTTGGCACAGGGTTTTTCGACAATCGTCAGGACATCACGCTCGACGGCCAAACGATCGACGCCACCTACCAGCAGACCACCGGCACGGCGACACTGTCTGGTGCGGATGTCACGGTAAACGGCACACTATCGGTCGGCGGATCCGGCGACCTCCTATCGGATTCCAACACCTCGCTTGACGGTACAGGCGTACTGGACGTGCAAGGTACCGGTACTTTTGTCGGCAGCGACGTGACCATAGCCACGCTCGCTGTGTCCGGCGATTTGACGTTGCGCGACGACATGTCCGTCAATAGCACCGATATCGATATCGCGGCGGGCGGGACCGTCAGTGGTTTCACCGGCGGCGACTTCGGTCCGATCATCGATGTCGGCGCCGGAGCCTTCAACAACGACGGTACAATGAATGTCGGCTCCTTCGGCAGGCTGAATTTAGGCGATATCACCGCCGGCGGCACTTACGTCAATTCGAGTACGGGCGTGATCAATGTCAGCGACGACGGCGACATAAACGTCAACGAAGACCAGTTCTCCAACTTCGGCAACATCAACCTGGACGGAGCATCGCCCTCCACCGTTAAAATAAACACAAAAACAGGCGGCATCTTCCGTAATGAGATTGGTGGTGTCGTAACCGGTGTGGCCGGCACCGATGTCATTATCGCCCTCGATGCGGGAGACAATAACAGCTTCAATCTCGGAACGATGGTGTTTAACGACGGCGTAACGTTCCGGTTCGACGGTTCCGGATCGATATTCAGGAACGGTGGAACCATCAACATTACAGATGCCGCCACCGGTTTCACACTCGACGGACCGGGGGCGCAAGGCGGAGAATTCATCAATAACACCGGCGGCACCATAAGCGTTAGCGACTCGGCAGGAACCATCAACCAAATCGATGGCGCCGTTTTTACCAATAACGGCGGCAACTTATCGTTTGGATCTTCACCGGGCTCCTTGACCTTCTCCGGCGATATCGCGAACAGCAACGACGGGCGAATTGAGTTTGAACTTGGCGGCCTGCCGGCAGGCATCCATGAAGGCTACGACCAGATGACGGTCCTCGGCACGTTGACCGCTGGCGGCATTCTCGACGTTGTTGAATTCGAGGAATTCGAAGTCGGCGTAGGCGACAGCTTCACCATCGTGCAGGCTGGCCAAATCGAAGGCAGTTTCGACGCGATCGAAGGACTCGATGTCGGCGGCGGCGTCGTGCTCGACGCGGTGCAGAGCGCCAGCGCGGTCACCCTCACAGGCAAGGCGGTGACGCATCAGGGCGACGGTGGCGACAATACGCTGACGGGCGGCGCCGGCGACGACGTCATGTCGGCCGGCGACGGAAACGATTTCATCGTCGGCGGCGGCGGCGCCGACCTGATGCATGGCGGCAGCGGCGACGATGTGTTCGCGGTCTCCGATACCGGCTTCGGTCGCCTGGACGGCGGCGGCGGGACGGACCTCGTCTCCTTCGACGGGGCGGGGCAGACCTTCGACCTGACGCAGTTGCGCGGCGACCAACTCGGCGGTATCGAACGGATCGACTTCGCCGGGTTCGGCGACAATGTCCTCACCATCGACGACCGAATTGCCTTCGCCGCGACGGGCGGCGCCAATTCCCTCACCGGTGCGGAACACAGCCTGCTGATCGATGGCGACGCCGGAGACTCGCTGAACGCGGCCGGGAATTGGAACAACACCGGCACGGTGACGATTGGCGGCGAGGGCTATACGGTGTATCAAAGCGCCAACAACGATGCCCAGATATTCGTCGATGACGACATCACCGTCTCCGCCGCCTGACCTCAATCGCGACTTGCGGGAACACCCGCGCCCGGCATGGAATTGAACACGATCGGCCCGCAGGCCGCGCAGGGCGAATTGCAAGCGCCCTTCGACGCCGCCGTCATCATACCGACCGTGTTGCGCGAAAGCCTGATGCGCGCCGTGCGTTCGGTGTTCGCCCAGGAATGGCCCGGGCGCATTCAGATCATGATCGGCGTGGATGTCGCGCGCGGCGACCGCGATATCCTGCGCCAGCTCGGCGCGGAATGCCCCGACCGCATGGCGCTGACCATCTTCGATCCCGGCTATTCCACGGCCCAAGTGCATGGCGGCATCTACCACAACGCCTACAGCGGGTCGCTGCGCACGGTGCTGAGTTACGCCGCCAACAGCCGCTATCTCACCTATCTCGACGACGATAATTGGTGGGCACCGCATCATCTCTCCGACCTGATCAACGCGATAAACGGCTTCGACTGGGCCTACACGTTTCGCTGGTTCGTCGATCCCGGCACGCAGGAGCCGGTCTGCGCCGACGATTTCGAATCCGTCGGACCGGGCCGCGGCATCTACAACGACAAGTTGGGCGGTTTCGTCGACGCCAATTGCCTGATGATCGACAAGACCCGTTGCCACTTCGTCCTGCCGCAATGGTCGATCCCGCTTCTGCCCGACGGTAGCGGTGAGGACCGCAACGTCTTCAATGCCCTGAAGAAACAGCACTCCGTCGCCTGGACGAAGCGGCCGAGCGTCTATTACGTGATCAATCCGGACTCCGGCACGCAGCCTATCCGCGACAAGGTCCTCGCCGAACGCGGCCATGTATTGAGCACGCCGCAACGCGGAAAGTCGGCCCCCTACGCGCACCAGAACGAGCGGATCAACGAGTACCTGCTCTCGAATCTGACCCGGAAGCTGCATCTCGGCGCGGGTCCGAACATTCTGCCAGGCTGGCTCAACACGGATATCGCTCCGCAGTCGAGGGAAGTCGTTGCCCTCGATCTCAGCAAGCCCTTGCCGTTCGAAGACGAAACCTTCGACTATGTCGCCAGCGAACATTTCATCGAACACATGGCGCTGGCCGACGGTGTCCGGCTGCTCGGCGAATGTTTCCGGATCTTGAAGAAAGGCGGCAGGGTGCGCATGGCGACGCCGGACATCACCCGCTTGCTTGCCCTCTACACGGCCGAACCGTCGGACCTGCAGAAAAACTACGTCGATTGGGTCAACAGGACCTTTCTCGCCGGTATCACGGGGTACAATCCGACGGTTATCCTGAACAACATGTTCTACAATTGGGGCCACCGCTTCATCTACGACCAGAAATTGCTGGCCTTGATCATGTCGAAGGCCGGGTTCGCCGATCTCGCGGCCCAACCGGTCGGCGAAAGCCCCGACCCCAACCTCGCGGGTATCGAGAAGCACGGCCATCTGGTCGGCGCGCCGGAATTCAACGCCTATGAAACGATCGCCGTCGAAGGCCGCAAGCCGTAACGCCCGCACGTCCGTATTCTTTTATTGGAAACCCTTTACTGTGTTAGTGTAGCGCGATGCTCTAATGGGCGTGAGGAGCGACTATGACGGCGACGGCCCAATTTCGTGAAGACGCCGAAAAACCGGGTATTGGCGCGCGGATCGGCGATTTCGGACGCAGCCTGAAGGACCAGCTCTTCCGCGGCGGCGGCAAGGGACCCTGGTGGAAACTGCGCTTCTCCACGATCATCGCCCTGCTGGTTCTCATCTTTGGTATCGGCGGCCGGATCCTTGATGTCGGCTGGGTCGAGTTGGCGCGGGTCAAGACCTTCGACCTCTATCAGAGACTGGCCCCGCGACCGCCCGACAATTATGGTGTCGGAATCGTCGATATCGACGAGAAAAGCCTTTTGGAAATCGGGCAATGGCCGTGGCCCCGCACGGTTATCGCCGACCTGATCAACCGGCTCGCGGATGCAAAGGCCGCCGTCGTCGGATTTGACGCCATCTTCCCCGAATACGACCGGATGTCGCCGGACCTTGTCGCAGCGTCGATACGCGGCGCGGACCCGAAGACGCTGGCCTCACTAAAGGGTCTGCCCCGAAACGAAAGCGTCATGGCCGCGGCGATGAAGCGCATGCCGGTCGTCGTGGGTCAGGTCGGCCTGTTCTCGGACCTGCCAATAGGACGCAAGCCACCCTCGGTGAAGTCGTCCGTCAAGGGCATGTTCGGCGGCGATCCGAAGCCGTTCCTGTTCGAATACGTCGCCTATATGGGCAATGTCCCGGAGCTGGAAGCCGCCGCGACGGGGCACGGTTTCTTCACCGTTTGGGACGAAGAGGACGGCGTCGTACGGCGCGTCCCGCTTGTCGCGCGCATCGGCAAGCAGGTTCGTCCCGCGCTGACTGTCGAAATGCTGCGCGCCGCGTTCGGCGGCAACATGGTCTTCACCAAACGCAACGCGGCCGGCCTTTCGCATATCGGCTTGCAGACGCGGCAGGGCAACTTCGAGATTCCGACCGACAAGAACGGCCGCATCTGGGTGCATTTCGCGAATCCGGACGCCTACAACACGGAAGGCAATTCCGGACGGCTCTACGTGTCGGCTACCGATATCATCAACAAGCGCGTCCCGCCCGAACGGCTGGCGGGCCGCCTGTTCGTCGTCGGCACCTCCGCCGTCGGCCTGCTGGACATTCGAGCCACCCCCATCGCCGGGCGCCTGCCCGGGGTCGAGGTGCATGCCAACATTCTGGAGACCATCCTCGCCGCCAACGCCTATAAGGGCCGCAAGGCGCAGGGAATCGTCGAGAGGATCAAAGCGGATGCGCAGGAAAGCGGCGAGAAGCTGACGCCGCAAATTCTCGCCCAGAAAGCGAACGCCGAGATTTCCCAGATCAAGGACGAAGACTTCTATCTGAAGTATCCCAACTACGCGAACAGCGTGGAATTGGCGATGATTCTGTTCGCCGGACTTTTCATGACCGTCATGATCCCGCGGCTCGGTCCCATGTTCACATTGAGCGGCATCGCCTTAGCGGGTGGGTTGCTGGTCGGGTTGAGCTGGTATTTGTACCGCGAGCACCTGCTGCTGATCGACGTAACATATCCAGGCATCGTCACCATGGCGCTGTACTCGGTCCTCACTTTTGCGAACTACACGCGCGAAGCGGCGGAGAAGAAGCAAGTACGTGGCGCCTTCGCGCAGTATCTCTCGCCGGCACTGGTCGAACAGCTGGCCGACGATCCGGAGCGGCTGCAGCTCGGCGGCGAGACCAAGGAGATGACGTTCCTGTTCTGCGACGTGCGAGGGTTCACGGCGATTTCAGAGACGTTCAAGGCGAATCCGCAAGGCCTCACCGTTCTGATCAACCGCCTGCTGACACCATTGACCAATGTCATCATGTCGCACAACGGCACGATCGACAAATATATGGGCGATTGCATCATGGCGTTCTGGAACGCGCCGCTCGACGACGCGGACCATTCGAACAATGCCTGCCAATCAGCGTTGGAGATGTTCGAGGCGCTCGACGTGCTGAACGAAGAGCGGCGCCTCGAAGCGGAAGAAGAAGGCGTCGAATTCAAGCCGCTCAATGTCGGCGCGGGCATTAATACCGGCGATTGCGTCGTTGGCAATATGGGCTCGGAGCAGCGCTTCGACTATTCCGTCCTGGGCGATCCGGTCAACCTGGCGGCGCGGCTGGAGAGCCAGTCAAAGAATTACGGCGTGAAAATCGTCATCGGTCCGAAAACGGCCGAAGTCGGCAGGGACCGCTTCGCGATGCTGGAACTGGACAAGATCCAGGTCAAAGGCCAGTCGGTCGGCGTCGACATTTTCGCGCTTGTCGGCGACGCCGATTATGCTGTGCAACCCGAATTCCTTACGATCAAGGAAAAACACGGCGCGATGATTACCGCCTATCGGACGCAGCACTGGGACGATGCGGAAGAATTGCTGGCCGAATGCCGCAAACTGACCGATGGCGAATTCGAGATTCTGTACGACCTGTACCGCGAACGCATCGAGTACTATCAGGAAGTTCCGCCACCGGTCGACTGGGACGGCGTGTACATCGCGGAATCCAAGTAGCGCTACTTATTTTTGGCGGATGATTTTTTCGAGCGTGGTTTTCGCTTTGCCGCCGCGCGCGGTTTTTTGGGTGCGCGACGAGACTTCGCCGCCGCGTGCTTGCGCGGCGCCGGCGCGTCGGGCTCCGTTGCCGAATCATGCTGCCCGACGGCCGTGTCCGCTTTCGGTTCTCCTGCGGCACCGACCTCGGCACCCGCCAACTGCGTTAAACCCGCCGCCATTCGCTGGAAGACCGGCCGCCAATCGCCCAGGATCCGTTGCCGGAACAGCCGCATATTGGGGTACCAGGGCGTATCCTCGCGGCGGAAGAGCCAGCGCCACTCGCCGCCGAACGGCAGGATGGTCCAAACAGGCTTGCCCAGCGCGCCGGCGAGATGCGCAACCGCCGTATCGATCGCGATAACAAGATCGACCTGCCCGATGATCGCCGCCGTTTCGGCGAAGTCGGTCAGCTTGTCGGTCATGCTGAACACATTCCTGCGTTTCAGATGCGGCCCCAGTTCGGCAGCCCGCGGTCCCCACTGTATGCTGTAGAAATCGACACCCGGAATGTCGAATAGCGAGGCGAACCAGTTGACGGGACACGACCGGAACCGGTCGTCACTATGGGTTGGTCGGCCGGCCCAGACGAACGCCACCTTGACCTTTGTGTTTTTGCGGCTACGTATTTTCGCCTTGGTCCCCTGCGGCACCTTAACGTAGGGCATCCGATTGGGGATGGTCTCGAGCGTGGTGCCGAAACGGTGCGGCAGACTCATCAACGGCACCTGAACATCATAGGTAACGGTGGCGTCCGAGCGAAGCTGGTAGAACTCGTCCACCCCGTCCAGTGTTTCGAGAATCCGGAACATTTCCGGCTCGCACAGCATGAAGATCTTACCGTCCCCGGCGCGCTCGCGGACGAGCGGTACATAGCGGGCGAACTCCAACGTATCCCCGAACCCCTGTTCGACATGGATCAGCAACCGCCTGCCTTTCAGTGGTCCACCGTCCCACAACCGCTCATGGACGTTGTTCACGTTGGTCTTGTATGCCGCCATATCGAAACGGGATTCATAAGCGGCCCAGCCCTCCTTGTACTGGCCGTTCATCAGCAGCACGCTGGCTGGCGCGAAATAGGCGCGCGCCGTATTGGGCTGCAATTCACGGACGCGGGCATAGCAGGCGAGCGCTTCCTGCAATCGCTCCATCCGCAAGAGAGCGTTACCCAATGTGTAGTGCGCGTCTGCGTCATCCGGCGCCAGTTCCGCAGCGCGACGAAGCAGGTGCAGCCCCTCCCCCGCATGGCCGAGTTTCAGGATGACATGCCCCAAGTTCTTCAAGCCGGAAACGTCGTCCGGCGCCAGCACCAAGGCGTGGCGCAGCACCATCGCCGCTTCCTCGTACCGGCCCAGCTTTTCCAGCGTTGCCCCAAGGTTGGTCAGGCCGCGCAGGTGGTTCGGATTGAGATCGATACTGCGCTGGAACGCCTTCAGTGCGCGCTCCATATCGTTCTTGTGAAACAGGCTGTTGCCCAGTTTGAACCACGCGACCGGCCAATTTGGAGCGGCTTCGACCGCTAGGCGGTAGGCATCCAGCGCTTCGTCGTGCTTACCCTGGTTATTGAAGGCGTCCCCACGATTCGAATGCGCCTCCGCGTAGTCCGGCCGCAGCGTCGTCGCCGCTTCGTAGGCGGCAAGCGAATCTTCGACCTTTCCCATACGGTAAAGCAGGTTGCCTAGATTATTCTGAGCTTCCGGAAAATCGCTGCGATGCTGCAACGCGTCGCGGTAGGCGGCTTCCGCGGCCTCCAGGTTCCCGGATTCAGCGAAAGCGATACCGAGATTGTTATGCGCATCCGCGTAGTCCGCTTGCCGCTCGACGGCGTTCCGTAACGCCGCGATCGCTTCGGAATATTGACCGCCGAGCCGCAGCAAGTATCCCAGCGTGTTGTAAAAGGACGCCATCGCACCGTCCGCCGCGATAGCGCGCCTGACGAAGTCGATCGCGATATCGTTCCGGTTGCTCCGGTGCGCGATGACGCCCAACAGGTGTAGCGCCTCCGCATTGTTTGCGTCGGCGGCCAGCGCTTCGCGGCAGGACGTTTCGGCCGAAGGCAGATCACCGGCCTGGAATCGCGCCAACGCTTCGGACAAAGGGGATGTATCGTCAGGCATGGTCTCGCATCATAGGGAAATTCCTCGCCATCTTCGCGGCCAAATACTAACGAAAACCGAATGTCGCTTCATTCCAGGGACGTTACCGGCTAATGTTCCGCGCCGAAATTGCGAATGTACGGACAAAATGAACAATGAAACGCCCCTTGCGGGGCTGAAAGTCGTCGAACTCGGAAGCAGCGTCGCGGTGCCGTACGGTACCTGGATCCTGGCGACCCTCGGCGCCACCGTCATAAAAATCGAACGTCCCGAGGTCGGCGACGATTGCCGCACCTGGGGCACCGGCTGGTACAACGGGGTCAGCGGAATCTTCATCGCACTGAACGCCGGCAAACATTCGGTGACGGTCGACCTCTACGACGAGGAACAGCGTGCTCAGCTGCGCAAATTCATCATCGAGAAAGCCGACATCGTCGTGCAGAATTTGCGGCCCGGTCAGGTCGAGAAGTTGGGCCTCGACGCCGACTCGCTGCTGGCCGAAAAGGAAACGCTTATCTACGTCAACAGCGGTGCGTTCGGGGCCAAGGGCCCGCTAAACAAGCGGCCGGGATACGACCCGCTGATGCAGGCCTTCGGCGGCATCATGAGCGTAACCGGCGAGGAAGGCCGGCCGCCGGTGCGGGTCGGCACTTCGATCGTCGATATGGGGACCGGCATGTGGTGCGCGATGGGCGTTCTCGCCGCCCTGCAGAACCTTAACCGCACGGGCAAGGGTGGCCGTATCGACGCTTCGCTTTATGAAACCGCGCTGGCCTGGATGAACTATCACGCGGTGAGCTATTTCGGCGACGGCACGATCGCGGAGCGGCGCGGAACCTCCGGCCCCGGCATGGCGCCCTATCAGGCCTATCAATGCGCCGACGGCTACCTGATCATCGCCGCTCCCAACGACAGGCTTTTCGCGCGGCTGTGCGATATTTTGGGGCATCCAGATTGGCCGACCGACGAACGGTTCGTCATCAACCGAAACCGCTGGGAGAACCGCGACACGCTGAACGGGCTGATCGAGGAAATCACGCTGAGGAAGCAGATGGCGGAATGGCAGGCCGCGCTTGAAGAGGCGGGTATCCCCAACGCACCACTGCAGAGCATCGACGCCGTCGTCGCGCATCCGCAGACCGAGGCGCTGGACATCATTCAGGAAACAGAGGACGGCCGGTTCAAGCTGATCGGCATGCCGCTCTCCTTCGATGGCGTAAGGCCGCCGCAGCCGGAAGGCGCGCCGGAGTTGGGCGCACACAACGACGATGTATTCGGAGACAAATCGTCATGAAAATGGATTACGAAACGCTGAAACTGGAACGGATCGACGACCATTTGCTGCTGGTCACTCTCAATCGGCCGGAGTCCGCGAACGCGATGAACACGCAAATGGGATACGACATGCGCGACCTGTGGTCGCATTTCTACGTCGATCAGGAAGACCTGCGCTGCATTGTAGTGACGGGATCCGGCGATCGTATCTTCTGCGCCGGCGGCGACCTGAAGGAACGCAACGGTATGACCGACGAGACCTGGCAGAAGCAGCATGCGCTGTTCGAGCAGGCGTTGCTGGCTGCTACGGATTGTCCCATTCCGATCATCGTCGCCGTGAACGGCGCGGCCTTTGCCGGAGGTTTGGAATTCCTGCTATGCGCGGATTTCGCCTATGGCGTCTCGCATGCCCGTTTCGCGTTGACGGAAACGACGCTCGGCATCATGCCGGGCGGGATGGGCACGCAGAACCTGCCGCGGGCGGTCGGTGTGCGCCGGGCGAAGGAAATCATTCTCACCGGTACGCCGTTCAATGCTCAGGAAGCGCTTGAGTGGGGCATTCTGAACCGCATTTGCGAAGACGGTAAGCTGATGGAGGAGGCCATCGAAACGGCGCGCAAGATTTGCAACAATGCGCCGATATCGACCCGGCAGGCTAAGAAGTCGCTCAATGTGGCGACTCAGATCGACTTGAAAAACGGCTATGCCTTCGAAATCGAAGCGTATAACCGCATGGTGCCGACGGAAGACAGGCAGGAGGGCGTGCGCGCCTTCAACGAAAAACGCAAAGCGGAATTCAAGGGACGATAAGGAGAGCCATGATGCGCCCAGGAATCGACGTCGAATGCCGCGAGGTCGGACTTCGTGACGGCATCCAGATCCAGAAAACCTTTTTCCCGACCGAAGGGAAAATCGCCTGGCTCACGGCCGAAGCGGCGGCCGGCATGCCGGAGATCGAAGTCTGCTCTTTCGTTCCGCCGAAGCTCTTGCCGCAGTTCGCCGATGCGGCTGAGGTCGTGGCCGCCGCCAAAAAAATCGACGGCTATTGCATCGCCGCCCTGAGCCCGAACCTGCGGGGCGCGATGGATGCATTCAACGCCGGTGTCCACAAACTGAACTACGTCACGTCGGTAAGCGAGGAACACAACCTCGCGAACGTCCGCCGCGCCGTCGACGAGTCGGTGGAAGACTTCAAACGCATCGTCGCGCTGCGCGACGAAAGCGCCGGCCGCGACAAAGTCAAACTGGCGACCGGACTCGCCACCGCTCTCGGCTGTTCGATTTCCGGCCAGGTGCCGGTCGCCGATGTCATGAAGCTGGCGGGGCGCTTCGTCGAAGCGGGCACCGACGAGCTGGTGGTTTCCGATACCGTCGGCTACGCCAATCCGCAGCAGGTCAAGGAAATGTTCACCGCCGTCATCGGCGAGTTCGGCGACCGGGTTCCCGTCGCAGCGCACTTCCACGACACGCGCGGCCTCGGGCTCGCCAACGTCTATGCTGCGTTGGAGGCCGGATGCCGGCACTTCGACGCCTCGCTCGCGGGCCTCGGCGGCTGTCCGTTCGCGCCGAAGGCGACGGGTAACATCGTCATGGACGACCTCGTCTTCCTGCTCGAAGGCGCTGGCCTGAAGACCGGCGTCGACCTCGACAAGCTCGTCGAGGTTCGCGGCATAATCGCGGCCAACCTGCCCGAGGAACCCTTGCACGGCATGTACGCCAAGGCCGGCGCCCCGAAAGGCTTCGTGCCAGCCAGCCAAGCGGCCTAGACTGCAAATCGATGTTCGGAAAATGGGCGATGCCGGCTGTGTCGCCCGTATCCCAATGCCCCGTTATTCCAGAAAGAGACCCTTCGCATGACTGAACAGACCGCCATCATGGATCTGGACGACAATGACTATCCCGAAATCCGCGAGGCCGTGGCCAAGATCTGCGAGGGTTTTCCCGGCCAGTATTGGCGCGATCTGGAAGACCAGCCGGTCGAGGGCAGCTACCCGACCGAATTCGTCACGGCGCTCACCGAGTCCGGCTATCTCGCCGCCTTGATCCCCGAGGAATATGGCGGCGCGGGCCTGCCGATCCGGGCCGGCGCGGTAATTCTGGAAACGATCCACGCATCGGGCTGCAGCGCCGGTGCCTGCCATGCGCAGATGTACACGATGGGGACCGTATTGCGGCATGGCTCGCCGGAGCAGAAGCAGAAGTATCTCCCGAAAATCGCGTCTGGCGAATTGCGTCTTCAGGCCTTCGGTGTCACCGAACCGACAACCGGCTCCGATACGACCCAGCTGAAGACCCGGGCCGAACGCGACGGCAACGAATATATCATCAACGGCCAAAAGGTATGGACCAGCCGCGCCCTGCATTCGGATCTGCTGCTGCTGCTCGCCCGGACGACATCACCGGACGAGGTAAAGCGGCGCAGCGACGGGCTCTCCACCTTCCTGGTCGACATGCGGACCGCGCGCGGCAACGGCATGGACATCCAACCGATCGACGCGATGATTAACCACAACACTACGGAAATCTTCTTCGACAATCTGCGAATTCCCGCGGACAGCCTGATCGGCGAGGAAGGCAAGGGCTTCCGCTATATCCTCGACGGCATGAACGCCGAGCGTATCCTGATTTCGGGCGAAGCGGTCGGCGACGCCCGCTATCTGACGAAACGCGCCGTGGATTATTCGAACGAGCGGGTGGTCTTCGGCCACCCGATCGGCAAGAACCAGGGCATTCAGTTCCCGATCGCCAAGGCCTACGCGGAAATGCAGGCGGCCGATCTCATGGCGCGCAAGGCGGCGGCCCTGTTCGACGCCGGCCGCGATTGCGGCGCCGAGGCCAACATGGCCAAGCATCTGACTGGAGAGGCCGCCTGGGCCTGCGCGGAGGCCGCGTTCTCGACCTTCGGCGGCTTCGCCTTCGCGCGGGAATACGATATCGAACGCAAATGGCGCGAATGCCGTATCCTGCGCACCGCGCCGATCTCGACGAACATGATCCTGGGCTACATCGGCCAGCACGTCCTCGGCATGCCACGGTCGTACTGACGCCGCGACTTGGTGCTTTCAATTGCCGGGATTACCTACATGTGCCGCACCACAAGATGTTGAGGCAGGTCGAACCTGCAAGACATCTCCCGCCGAATGCCTCAAGCTGAGGGAACAGCGGAAGTCGATCTCCGCGACACGCGCTGTCGCTTGCAGCCATAAACAGACATTCAGCCCGCCCCATCGCCGCGCGTAGATTTAAAGAACCCGCATCGCTACACTCGACCAATGGTGGACGGCATTCAACGCAGATTAGCGGCAATCGTTTCCGCAGATGTTGTTGGCTATTCCCGCCTTATGGGCGTGGACGAAACCGGTACGCTTACCGCACTACGCACCCACCGCGTGGAATTGATCGATTCCAAGATCGCAGAGCACGGCGGCCGCATCGTCAAAACCATGGGCGATGGCTTGTTGTTAGAATTTCCGTCCGTCGTCAACGCCACCCAATGCGTCATTGAAGTTCAGCAGGGCATGGCCGAACGCAATGAAGGTATCGACGAAGAGCGGCGCATCACTTTCCGGATCGGAGTCAATCTTGGTGACATTATTATCGATGGCGAGGACATTCTGGGCGACGGGGTCAACATCGCCGCCCGCCTGCAGGAAATAGCGGAGCCGGGTGGTGTATCTATTTCAGGCCGGGTGCATGACGATGTACGAGATCGCCTCGACGTAGGTTTCGCCGATACCGGTGAAAATAGCCTAAAAAATATCGCCCACCCGATACGAGTCTGGCGATGGACGCTCGCCGCTTCCGCCTCCACCGGCCATGAAGCTACCGGTTCCTCTTCGACGTTGCCTGACAAACCTTCCATTGCCGTGCTGCCTTTCGACAATATGTCCGGCGATCATGAGCAAGAGTATTTTTCCGACGGCATCACCGAGGACATCATCATCGAGCTGTCGCGGTTTCGCTCGTTGTTCGTGATTGCCCGCAATTCGTCGTTCACGTTCCGTGGTGAAAACGTCGACGTGGTCGAGGTGGGGCGAAAGCTCGGCGTCCAGTTCTTAGTCGAGGGCAGCGTCCGCAAGGCCGGTAACCGGGTTCGGGTATCGGTCCAGTTGATCGATGCCCGCACCGGACATCACCTCTGGGCCGAGCACTACGACCGCGATCTCGAAGACATATTTGCGGTCCAGGACGAGGTCACTCAGGCGATCGTGTCGGTCCTACCTGGCCGGCTCGAGGAGGCCGCACGCGATCGCGCCCAGCGCAAGCCGACATCTAACATGACCGCCTATGATTACCAGCTGCTCGGCACCCACCGGCTTTGGCGCTGGGGGCTCGACGACATCATCGAGGCCAGCCGCTTGGCACAGAAGGCGGTCGAGCTCGATCCCCGTTTCGCCCGCGCCCATGCACTAATCGCTGCAACCCATCTTTGGGCAGTACCCCTGCAGGTCGGTAAAGAGGGAGCGCTCGAAGAGGCCCTGACGCACGCAGAGATGGCCGTTGCGCTCGATGATGACGACAGCTGGTCACGCGCCATGCTGGGCCTTACGCTATACGAGCTAGGCCAGGACGAGGAGTCGGAATTCCAGTGTCGGCGCGCGGTAGCCCTCAACCCCAACGATGCCGACGCCAACGCCATCCTCAGCAATATCCGGACCTATCACGGGGTCGTCGACGAGGGCCGCGAATGGATCGAAAAGGCGATGCGCCTCAATCCGTTTCCGCCGTCGTGGTATCACTGGTATCGCAACTTGATGGAATTCTCGTCGCGGAACTATGAAGAAGCGGCAAGGTGTATTAACCGCATCCGACCACTCGACCGCTGGCATCGAGCCTATCTGGCGGCGTGCTACGCCCGGTTGGGACGGATGGACGAGGCCCGCGCCGAACTTGCCGTCTTTATCGAGGCACGAAGGCGTGAGTTGAAAAAGCGCGGCGAGCCGATGCCCGAGAACACGATCGAGCTTGCGATGTTCCGCGCCAATCGCTATCGCCGTCAATCCGACCGTGACAACTTCCTCGACGCCTTGCGGCTCGCCGGCCTCAGCGGATAACGTGGAATTTCGGTCACCGCGCCCGCGGGGATGCCGGTGTTTGCCATGCAATGAGACTTTGACTACCGTGCTCTTCATCGTGTTGCCTCTTATGCTGGACGGAATTTACGATGTCCCAGGACCTATCCTCGTACCTTGAATTCATCCGTGCCCGAAACAGCGAGGACCTGATCCACGTCGAAAAGGAGACGAACCCCTCCTTCGAGATCACCGCCACGGTCGCCAAACTGGAACAAGTCGCAAATAGGCGTCCGGTGTTGATATTCGATAACGTCGCGGGCTCGGAATTCCCACTGCTGACCAACCTGCACGCCAGCCGGTCGCGTCTCGCCATGGCGATCAACGCCGAGCCCGACGGCATGCTGCGAAAGTATCTCGATGCGATGGAAAACCCCATCGCGCCGAGGATCGTCGATACCGGTCCCTGCAAGGAAGTCATCATGACCGGCGACGATGTCGACTTGGCGAAGCTGCCACAGGTCGAACACCACAAGGGCGATGCCGGCGCCTACGTCACGGCGGGTATCACCTTCGCCAAGGATCCCGACAGCGACATGTGGAACTGCGCCTATAACCGCTTGATGATCACGGGAAGGAACACCACTTCCATTCATCTGACGTTGGGTAAGCACCTTTGGGAGTACTACCAGATCGCCCAATCGCGGGGCGAATCGCTGCCGGTCGTCGTGGCGGTTGGCGTTCATCCGGCCATCGCGCTCGGATGTCTTGCCATCGGATCCATCGACGAGGACGAGCGCGGCATCATGGGCGCGCTGTTGGACGAGCCGCTGGAGCTGGTGAAGTGCGAAACCTCCGATCTGATGGCGCCGGCCCATGCCGAGATGATTCTGGAAACCGAGATCGTGCCGCATGAAACCGTCGAGGAAGGCCCCTTCGGTGAATTCACCGGCTACAGCCTCGGGGCGCGTAGCCGAGAGGTCGTCAGGGTCAACGCCGTGACGCACCGCAAAGGGGCTTATTATCAGGACATTACCGTCGGCCACCTCGATCACATGCTGCTTTCGACCGTACCCATGGAGGCCAACCTCTATCGCGCCGTCAGGGCCATGGTCCCGTCGGTCAGGCAGGTTCGGGTGCCGAGCCCTTTCACCTGTTACGTTTCCATTGAGCAGCGCCTGCCGGGTCAGGCCAAGAACGCCATCCTGGCCGTATTGGGGGCGGACCTCTACATGAAGCGGGTCGTCGTCGTCGATCAAGACGTCGATGTCTTCAGTGAACGTCAGGTGAACTGGGCCATCGCCACCCGTTGCCAACCCGATCGCGACATCACGATTATCACCAATGCGCGAGGCTCCGATCTCGACCCTTCTACCGCGGGCAACGACGGTTTCACCGCGAAGTGGGGCGTCGACGCCACGGCCAAGCCGACGCTCTCGGAATTCACACCGCGCCACAGCTTCCCGGACGGCGTTTGGGAAGGCGTTGACATGGACGCGATTCTCAACGCGTAACGTCCCAGGCTGAGCGTGATGGGAAATATTGCCGCCGAGTTCGAAGCCTCCGCGCAGAAATGGCCGGGGAAAGACGTGCTCGTCCGGGGCGGACAGACTCTGACCTGGCGGACCTTGGATTTGCGGGCCGGTGCGTTGGCCGAGGATTTGGCCGACCGGGGCGTCGGCCCAGGCGATCCTGTACTGCTTTCCTTCGGCGATTCTCTATCGCTCACCATTGCCCTGTTGGCGGCATTGAAGACGGGTGCAACCGCGACGCCGCTCAATCAGCGTCTCGGTGATGAGGAAAAGGCGGCGATCATCGCCGATCTTGGGCCGAAGCTCGTATGCGACCGGCTTGCAAGCGGAGAAAAGATGTTCGGTTGCGCCGAAACAGCAATCGAAGACGACGCCTTCATCCTCTACACTTCCGGCAGCACGGGCGCGCCGAAAGGGGCCGTTTTGTCCCATCGAGCGACATCCCTGGCGCTTTCCCATTGGCGGGGGCCCATCCTCGATCTTGGGCCGGACGATGTCGTACTGTCGACGCTGCCGCCCGCGCACTCGTTCGGTGTTTTCGGATCTATCCTGGCACCCATGCTGGCAGGGGCGAAGATCGTTTTTCTCGACCGCTTTTCACCGGAAGGCGTGCTGGCGGCCATCGCCGAACACCGGGTAACCGTGTTTCCCGGTGTGGCGACAATGTTCCAGCGGATTCTCGATTGCCCGGACCTGGTGGACGCAGACACCTCCAGTCTGCGGTTCGCGGCCTCGGGCGCGGCGCCATGTTCCTGGGAGCTGGCCGAACAATGGCGCGCGGCGACGGGCGCGCGCATCATCCGAGGCTACGGCATGACGGAATTGTTCAGGCCGATTTCCTACACGCCGCTAAGTGACCGAGATGTGCCGGACGCTATCGGCCGGGCCGTCGCGGATGTCGAACTGCGAATCGTCGACAAGGACGGCGACGTTCTTCCGCCGGGCGAAATCGGCGAGCTTTGGATAAACTCGCCAGCGCGTCTGACGGGGTATTTGAACCAACCCGAACAGACCCTGGCGGTGTTGCAGGGAGATTGGTTCAGGACCGGCGATCTCGCCACCCTCGATGGCGACGGTTTTGTGCGCATCAAAGGCCGCATCAAGGACATTATACTCAGGGGCGGTTACACGGTTGCCGCGGGATCGGTGGAGAAAGTCCTCATGGCCCATCCGGACGTTGCGGAAGCCGCCGTCATCGGCGTTCCGCACCGTGAACTGGGTGAGGAAATCGCCGCCTATGTGACGCTGCAGCCTGGCGGCGGAGCGACATCCGACTCGTTAATCGCCTTTTGCAAGGAACGCATGGCGAATTTCAACTACCCGCGCCATGTCCGCGTCCTGGACGAAATGCCCAAGAGTCCGATGGGGAAGGTTCTGAAGCAAAAGCTGCGGCTTAGCTTCTCGCCTCGTGATTCTTAGCGAATTTCGAATGACCGAAACGGGTCAGCGGACTAGCTCGCCGCCATATCGACGACGACGCGCCCGGTCACCGCGGCGTCGATCATGTCGTC